>JBFWIL010000231.1:0-4121 GCA_050256015.1 Mangrovibacterium sp.
ACTCATGCCTATACCAAGGAAGGAGAACTTATTGCGACTCCCAATCCCCGTTATGCAGCACACTGCAATCCGCTTCTAGATGAAGTTGACGGAGCTTACCAGCACAATGTGGAAACCTCCCGTTTTTTCGGGAACAACTATATTGAAGCATCCGTAAAGAATCTGGTTTTCAAGTCAATGTTTGCCCTTGACCGGAAAAACATCCGGACAGGAATGTATCAGGATTACCAGAGTGTAGCCCGCTATCAATCTCCTGGGACAGGATACATTTCATATGAAACCGAAAAGAACACGAATTACACCTGGGAAAACACGCTAAACTACAATACAAATTTCGGAGCCTCAATACACAATCTCTCCGCCTTGCTGGGACACAGCATGAACAAAAGCATCTATGAAGAAAGTATTACCGAAGGAGATTGCGGTCGGGAACATTATTATACCAGTTCCTTTTATGATCTTTCCAAAATAACATCGCAAACGACGACCAGCCAATATATCAAATCAACCCTGCTGTCTTTTTTTGGTCGTGCCAACTACAGATACAGCGAAAAATACCTTTTAACAGCCTCCTTGCGTGCAGATGGTTCTTCTACCCTGGCAGAAGGTAACAAATGGGGATATTTTCCATCGGCTGCAGCAGCTTGGAGAATAAAAGAAGAATCTTTTCTGGCAGACAAAACCTGGCTGGACAATCTGAAACTTCGTTTGTCATGGGGTATTTCAGGAAATGCAGCTGTCGATCCATACAGCACCCTGACCACGCTAAGCAGCAATGTCATCTATTACTATCTGGGAGGAAGCGATATCGCGGGAAATATTCCCAGCACCATGGGAAACAGCGATCTTACTTGGGAAAAAACATCCTCTTTTGATATCGGAGTTGATTTCGGAATTCTGGACAACCGGATTTCCGGAAGCATTGATTATTATATGAGCAAAACATCCGATCTATTGTATTACAAAAGCGCTCCGGCCTCTTCCGTATACCCGAGTGTCCTAGCCAATATCGGAGAAACCGAAGGCCAGGGACTTGAAGTCTCTCTGAATACAAAAGTATTGAATAAAAGAGACTTGTCCTGGGACATAAACTGGAGCTATTCCACCTTCACGGATGAAGTTACAAGTTTAGCCGAAGGTGTTGAGCGGAATATCAACGGAACAACAGGCCATATAGTTGGCGAAGCAGTCTCGATCTTTTACGATTATGAAAATGACGGATGCTGGGGCGTGGATGAATACGACACCTATTTAGTCAATTGGGAATCAAGGCATCCGGGTGAAGAGGTAAGCTATGTTTCCGCTTACGGGGAACCCGGTACCATAAAAATCATTGATCGCAACGATGACGGGAAACTGAGCGACGAAGACAAGCGGGTGTACAACCGTTCTCCTAAACACATATTCGGGATGAGCAACACCATGTCCTATAAAAATTTTTCTCTCTCCGTTCTTCTTTATGCCCGGTTGGGAGGATACATCGCCTATGACATGAATTCACAACTGAATTATGAATCGGCCAACTGGGGAAATCTTGATTACTGGACCCCAATCAATAAGGATGCAGAATTCCCCAGTCCGGGAGCCGCCAGCACCACATACGGGAGTTACGGAAGTTCTTTGCTGTATGAGAAAGCAAATTACGTGAAAATAAAAGACATTACCCTGTCATATAAATTACCGAAAGAATTGATCAGCCCTATCGGGATTGGGAATGCCTCCGTGTACGGTTCGCTGAAAAATTATTTCACCTTCAGCAACATTGACAACTATGACCCTGAACGAGGGGGCTCCATCTCCTTCCCCTTGTCCAAGCAACTGGTCTTTGGCGTTAACATTGAATTTTAGGATCGATGAAGCATAAAAATAATATTTGCTTGATGATTTCCAAACATGCAATCATGTCATGTTTTATCTCAATTACTTCAAAATCAAAACATATGAAAAATAAAACATATTTTCCGGTATTGTCTTCCTTACTCATCTTATTCTGGGCTTCATCCTGCTCTGATTATCTGGAAGAAGACAACAAGGTTGGCGCCACAGCAGACCTGACATATTCCACAACGACAGGAATCCAGGGTCTGGTTTCATCCTGCTACAGTTATTCCCGTGCCTGGTATGGAAAGGAAGCCGGACTGGGGCTTTCCGAGATGGGAACCGACTTGTTTTATTACGGGTACGACAACAAACAAAAATCGCTGAATTCGTATAACCTCACAGCAGTAAGCCTGGATGACAACACCAGTGACAATGCCTGTCTGGATCATTACTGGGAAGCTTTTTACTGTGCCGTTGACGTTTGCAACACAGCATTGTATTATATTCCCTTAAACGAAAATATAAGCGAATCGATACGGAGTCAGTATATGGGAGAAGCCTATTTTCTCCGGGCCTTTTATTATCTGCATATGGTAAATATCTGGGGTCCCGTTCCATACAACAGCGAACCGCAAAGCGATATTGTCACCGATCCGGCACGTGTTTCCGAAGAGGAAATCTACAGCTACATTTTAGCTGATCTGGATTTATCCGTCGAGGCATTTGAAGATGCGAGCTATTACGTAAAGACAGATGGCCGGGCCAGTTACTGGGCAGCCCGGGCGCTAAAAGCCAGAACCTTGCTTTATGCAGCATCCTGGCTTGGCGAAACCGGCATATCGACCAACTCCGATTATTCAGGAAAAAATCTTTATTCACTGGCCAAAACCGAGGCAGAAGAAGTGATAAACAGCGGTATAGCTTCATTCTACGACAATTATGAAGATACCTGGTCAATGAATAACGAAGATATTACTGTCAACAAAGAAGCCATCTGGGGAGTAAGCTATTCTTCAGATATTACTACCACTGCAAATTGTATCCCTTATCGCTACAAAACCGACAACGACGGAGATGCATTAGAATTCAACTCACTGATCACCAGGACCGGATACAGCAGGGGCGGAAGTGCCATGCTGCTTATGTTTGTCGGCATGTGGAACAACGGAGCCTCAGACCTTGGCGGAAACGGAAAAGAAACTTTTGTACGGGTACTGGGAGAATCAACTTCTTATATCAAAAATATTGCCACCGGAGAAAATGTCTATGTGGCAGAAACCTATTCCCCTTACAGCAGAGGTTACACGCGTTACCTGCCATCCATCTACCTGTGGAAATTACTTGACAAAAACCGCAATACTGACCAAAGGCCGGAAGCCACCCTGCTTGAAGCTTATACAATTGCCCCGGGGCTTGAAGGAAGCTCTACCAATTATCCGCTGATCCAGGATACGGCCATATATTATTGTCCGCTTGACGGAAATTCCGCTGAAGGAAAAGCCAAACAAGCCTGGGCGAAGAACAGGTACCGCATTCAGTTTCTCTGCAACGGCGATATTCCGTTGTACACCTCCTCAGATCCGTCAACAGCTGTCCCCACTGAGTCTGCAAAAGCGGTATCCGATGTATACGGAGATTCGCGGTACAACTCCTATAAAATAGGAGGCTGGTGTTCTTTCCCTAGTATTAAGAAATTCCTGAACAATGTATACGATCCCGATTACCCGACCCATGACATTTCAAGCAGAGATGCCATCGTCCTTAGGCTGGCCGAAATGTACCTCATCAAAGCGGAAGCCGAACTGAAAACCGGAAGTTCCGGAGAAGCGCTGACAACCCTGAACAACTTGCGGACACAGCGGGCGAAACCGGGGAAGGACAACACGTTGCCTGGACCGATAACTTTGGATATGATCCTAGAAGAACGCGCCATGGAACTCTGCGGAGAACAACAGCGCTGGTTCGACCTGAAACGCACCGGAACGCTGGTTAGCCATGTAAAAGCCTATAATGCACAGGCAGCTTCCAATATAAAGGATTTTCATTTATACCGTCCTATTCCCCAGGCTCAGCTGGATGCTGTTACCAACCTGAGCTCTACGGCAGGAAGCGGATTCTGGCAAAATGAGGGATATTAAGCCCGAAAAAAACCAGCCGGAACAGCATTTCCGACTAAAGATTTTTTATATTTGAAGAATAACAAAAGCGGAAGGCCTCCGGATAACAAACTCCGGGAGGCTTTCCTTATGTCAGAAACAAGCTTAAAATTAATGCTGTTATGAAATTTATCTCTTTACTGA
>JBFWIL010000232.1:0-4119 GCA_050256015.1 Mangrovibacterium sp.
CAGCTTCTCCTGACTGTGGATGGCCATTGAACTGAGGATCTTCCTGATCATAAGCTGTCGTTGCGTGCGATTCTTCATTGCTTTTTGTATATAAATACAAATTCTTTGCAAAAATATTCATTTTGCAGGAAAAACAAATTTTATTTCAGAATAATTTATATTTTTGTACCGGATTCGGCAGGAGGGATCCTGAACAACCGGTCTGAATACCGAAGAAAGAGAGAAATGCTGTATAGAAGAAGATATCAGAATAGAAAATTTAAGCACAATGCGTTTGCCCTACATCAGTAGCCAGACGCATTTTTTTTAAATAATAAGCGATCAAAAAATGGTAAAGGCAAAAAAAGTCAGTGTGGTTTTGGAGGACGGGACAAGCTTTGAGGGAAAATCCTTTGGGTTTGAGAAATCCGTTGCCGGCGAAGTGGTTTTTTACACCGCCATGACCGGCTATCCGGAAAGTTTAACAGATCCTTCATATACGGGGCAAATCCTGGTTTCCACTTATCCTTTGATTGGAAACTACGGGGTACCCTCGGACCGCAAAAGTGAAGGAATTCAGGCGTATTACGAGTCAGATAAGGTGCATGTCAGCGGATTAATCATTTCCGATTACTCGGAGGAGTACAGCCACTGGAATGCCAGAAAAAGTTTGGGTAACTGGTTAAAGGAATGGGAGGTTCCCGGGATTAGCGGAATTGATACGCGGGCGCTGACCAAAATCCTTCGGGAAAAAGGGTCTATGCTTGGAAAGATTGAATTTGAGGATGATCCGCTTGACTTTTACGATCCGAATAAAGAGAACCTGGTTTCCATGGCCAGTACCACGAAACAGGAAGTATACGGGAACGGGGAATACCGGGTGGTGCTGGTCGATTGCGGGGTGAAGAACAACATTATTCGTTGTTTGCTGAAACGAGGGGTGACGGTGGTTCGGGTGCCATGGGACTATGATTTTACCGAAGAGGCGTATGACGGACTATTTATTTCTAATGGTCCGGGCGATCCGGCCATGTGTCAGCTTACCGTTAACCATATTGCAAAAGCCATGAAAACGGGAAAACCCATTATGGGGATTTGTTTGGGAAACCAATTGCTGGCGCGTGCTGCAGGTGCTGATACCTATAAGCTAAAATACGGTCACCGCAGCCACAATCAGCCTGTTTTGCTCCGGGGAACCGAGAGATGCTTTATCACTTCGCAGAATCACGGGTATGCAGTGGATGACCGGAGCCTGCCTCCCGGCTGGGAACCGCTGTTCGTGAATGTCAATGATGGCACCAACGAAGGAATCAGGCATAAATCCGGTCCGTTCTTTTCCACCCAGTTTCATCCGGAAGCCTCAAGCGGTCCGGTGGATACAGATTATCTGTTCGATGAGTTTCTGGCAAACATTGTTAAATCGAAGCAAGCGTAACCATGGCACAAATCAATACAAATATTAAAAAAGTGATCGTCCTCGGATCCGGGGCGTTAAAGATAGGGGAGGCCGGCGAGTTTGATTATTCCGGTTCACAGGCCCTGAAAGCTCTGAAGGAAGAAGGAGTTGAAACGGTGCTGATCAATCCGAACATTGCCACCATACAGACTTCTGAGGAGATTGCAGACCGGATTTATTTTCTTCCGGTGACAGCCTATTTCGTGGAGCAGGTCATTAAAAAAGAAAAACCGGATGGCATACTGCTTGCCTTTGGCGGTCAGACGGCCTTGAATTGTGGAGTGGACTTATACCGGCAGGGCGTTCTTGGAAAATACAACATTCAGGTGGTAGGAACCCCGGTGCAGGCCATTATCGATACGGAAGACCGGGAGATTTTTGCCGGCAGGCTGGCCGAGATCGGAGTGGGAACGCCCAGGAGCATGGCCTGCACTTCCATACAGGAAGCCCGTGCGGCTGCTTCCAGCCTGGGCTTTCCCATCATTATCCGGGCAGCTTATACACTCGGGGGGCTGGGCAGCGGATTCTGTGTCAATGAGCAGGAACTGGAAAAACTGGTGTCCAGCGCTTTTTCCTATTCCCCGCAGATCCTGGTGGAGGAATCGCTCAAGGGCTGGAAGGAAGTGGAATATGAGGTAGTGCGCGACCGCTATGATAACTGCATCACGGTTTGCAACATGGAAAACTTCGACCCGCTGGGTATTCATACAGGGGAGAGCATTGTGGTAGCTCCTTCTCAGACCCTGTCGAATGCCGAGTATCACAAGCTGCGGGCTATTTCCATAAAAATTATCAGGCATATCGGTGTTGTTGGCGAATGCAATGTGCAGTTTGCTCTTGATCCCGAATCGGAGGATTACCGGGTAATCGAGGTTAACGCCCGGCTGTCGCGCTCCTCTGCACTGGCTTCCAAGGCCACGGGCTATCCGCTGGCTTTTATTGCAGCCAAACTCGGACTGGGGTTCGGATTGCACGAACTGAGAAACCAGGTAACCAAGGTGACCACGGCCTGTTTTGAGCCGGCCCTGGACTATGTCGTCTGTAAAATTCCCCGCTGGGACCTGAATAAATTTTCCGGGGTTTCGAAAAACCTGGGTAGTTCCATGAAGTCGGTCGGTGAGATTATGGCTATCGGCCGAAGTTTTGAGGAAGCCATCCAGAAAGGAATCCGTATGGTTGGTGCCGGTATGCATGGCTTTGTTGGGAACAAGGAGGAGATTGCCATTAAGGAGATCGACCGGGAGTTACAGTTCCCGACAGACAGGCGCATCTTCGCCATTGCCGCAGCTTTTGATAAAGGCTATACGGTAGATGAAATTCATAAAAAAACCTGTATAGACCGCTGGTTTTTGCAAAAGTTGCACCGGATCCACTCAATCAAAAATGAACTGCAGGCGGTGGATGCACTTCCCAAACTGGATGCCCTCCTGCTGCTGGAGGCCAAAAAAGCCGGCTTCTCCGACTTTCAGCTTGCCCGGCTGGTGCTGAACGCTTCGGGCAAAGCAATGAATGGCAAACTGCTGGCTGTGCGTAATTACCGGAAGTCTTTGAATATATTGCCTTTTGTCAAGCAAATTGATACTTTGGCAGGGGAATATCCGGCCCGG
This sequence comes from Mangrovibacterium sp., assembly GCA_050256015.1. Classification (GTDB taxonomy): domain Bacteria; phylum Bacteroidota; class Bacteroidia; order Bacteroidales; family Prolixibacteraceae; genus JBFWIL01. The sequence goes on from JBFWIL010000232.1 coordinate 3,043, forward strand.
ACCAATTATCTGTATCTGAGCTATCACGGCTGTGAGCATGATGTGGATTTTGCAAAAGACGGGAAATCGGTCATTGTGCTTGGCTCGGGGGCTTACCGCATCGGGAGCTCGGTGGAATTCGACTGGTGTTCTGTTAATGCTATCAATACTATCCGTAGGGAAGGGTACCGTTCGGTTATGATCAACTACAATCCGGAGACGGTGAGTACCGATTATGATTCCTGCGACAGGCTTTTTTTTGATGAACTCACCTTTGAGCGGGTTCTGGACATTGTGGAACTGGAAGATCCGAAGGGAGTTATTCTTTCGGTGGGCGGGCAGATTCCCAATAATCTGGCTATACGTCTGGATGGGCAGGGTGTGCCGATTATGGGAACTACGGCTCAGAAGATCGACAATGCGGAAGACCGGCAGAAGTTCAGCTCGCTGCTAGACCGGCTTGGGGTGGATCAGCCCCGATGGAGTGAACTGACCAGCGTTGCCGATATTTACCAGTTTGTGGAACAGGTGGGATTCCCGCTTTTGATCCGGCCTTCCTATGTGCTTTCCGGAGCGGCTATGAATGTGGTGTCTAATGTGGATCAGCTGGAGCATTTCCTGAGAATGGCTGCTGAAGTATCCAAGGAGTATCCGGTAGTGGTTTCCGAATTCATTGAAATGGCCAAGGAAATTGAGATGGATGCCGTGGCAGACAAGGGGGAGATGGTGGCTTATGCAATTTCCGAGCATGTGGAATTTGCAGGCGTCCATTCGGGCGATGCAACCATCGTTTTTCCCCCTCAGAAGCTTTATGTGGAAACTATACGGCGGGTGAAAAAAATTTCCAGGCAGATTGCACAGGCTCTGGAAATTTCCGGACCGTTTAATATTCAGTTTCTGGCCAAGGATAACGACATTAAAGTGATTGAATGCAATTTGCGGGCTTCCAGGAGTTTCCCCTTTGTGTCGAAGGTGATGAAAATTAATTTGATTGACATTGCCACCCGGGTGATGATTGGGGTTCCTTACAGTAAACCGGACAAATCGCTTTTTGAGCTGGACTATGTGGGAGTCAAGGCGCCGCAGTTTTCCTTTGCC
>JBFWIL010000233.1:0-4116 GCA_050256015.1 Mangrovibacterium sp.
GACGCTCTTCCGATCTTTACCTTCCGGTTCACGAAGATGTAATCGATCCTTTTCCCCGGTTGATTGTCCTGATTAAAATTATTAACCGTACCGGAAGGACCGGCTGGAGGAAGCAAAGATTCCTCCCGGCTGTCTTTCAGCCGTCGCTTGATGATCCGGACAGGCAGTTCAAACTGCTCCGTGTTAAAGTCGCCCATCAGAACAACAGGAAGCTTTTTCTCATTCAGCTCATGAATTTTCCGGTTAATCAGTCTGCAGGCTTCATGACGCGATTTTTCTCCGGCATGATCGAGGTGGGTATTGAAAACCCAAAAATTTTTCCGTGTGTCATAATCTTCCAGCAGGGCATAGGTGCAAATCCTGGGCATAGACGCATCCCAGCCTACGGAAGGAACAGACGGAGTTTCCGAAAGCCAGAACCACCCCTGTTTTTTGAGCTGATAACGCTGCGAATTGTAAAAGACCGGAACATATTCCCCCCGGTTTATCCCGTCTTCCCGGGCCACCCCCACCCAGTCGTAGCCAGGCATGCGGGAGGCAATATCGTTGACCTGCCCCAGCAAGGCTTCCTGCAATCCAAAAATATCGGCAGCTCCTGCCCGAATCATCCCGATCACGGCATCTCTCCTGCTGGACCATGCGTGCAGGCTGTCTTCCGTATCGTCAAAACAAATATTGTAAGTCATCACGCTCAGGTCCAGACAAAAAACGGAGCTGTTCAGCGACAGCAAAATAAGAAGCAACAGTATTTTCAGTTTCATCTCCGGTAAAATTCGTTGAATGATAAACAGGGTCTTGTTTCATCCATGCAACACCCCGCCATTCAGCGAAATTAGGAAAAAGGTTTCAATGTATAACTAGCCGTCAGTAATTTTCACAGCACGTCAAAACATATCCTTCTTCCGGAAAACCAGAATACCCAGTACAGACATCAACCCGGAAAAGATCAGGATAACGGCAAAGGCCCAACCGTTATCCTCCAGATGATTGGGGACATTCATGCCGTACAGACTGGCGATCAGTGTGGGAATCATCAAAATTATAGAAATGGAAGCCAGTTGTTTCATCACCACATTCAGGTTGTTGGAAATCACCGAGGCAAAAGCATCCATCATGCCGCTCTGTATATCCGAATAGATCTGCGCCATTTCCAAGGCCTGTTTGTTCTCAATAATGGCATCCTCCAGCAGATCCTCATTAACTTCTCCTATGCGTGTCCCTAATGAATTTCGCATACGTGACAACACAATCTCATTGGCTTTCAGCGAGGTAATAAAAAACACCAGGCACTTTTCCATTTTCAGTAACCGGTTCAACTCCCTGTTCCTTACTGATTTTTCGATATCGTTTTCAATCTGTGTGGTCTGCTGATTGATTTGCTTCAAATAGCTCAGATAGATGCTTCCCGAGCGGAGAAAAAGTTTCAGGATAAAGTTCAGTCCGTCGTGCACCGGTTGGTTTTGCCCCCGGAACAAGGCCGGCTGAGTAAGCGGGAGCACTTCATTTTCCCTGGAACAAAGCGAAATAGTTACCCCGTTTATCCGGATAATGCCCAACGGAATAGTATAATAGGGAACACCATTGTTCGGACTTTCGACCGGGATGCGAAAAATAACCAGCGACCAGTCGTCGTCCGTCTCATAACGGGAACGTTCGTCCACATCAAGAATATCCCGGATAATATCCGAAGGAACTCCGAATTCGGTATGCAGACGATCCGTTTCTTCCTGCACGGGATTCACCACATTAATCCAGCATCCTTTCTCTGCACGGGAAATCTCTTCATACCCCCCGAAGCTTTTAAAAATAATCAGCATATTCGTGCCTCCTTTTTAAGGTCTCTGCAGAAGGCACCAGGCCCCTACAGGGAGGTTAATACTTGTGTTTGCTTATGTTCAGGGCCTTCGTCCATGATAAATTATTCAATTGGCTGAGCAAAATTAAGAAAAATGGCTTACCGTCAAAATCAGACACTGTATTTTACCATCCGGTTTTCACGTATTTTTTCACTGGTCAGGTACTCTCTGAAATCCATATATTTGTCGATCACCCCGTCGGGAGTCAGATCGATCACCCTGGAACAGACCGTTTCAATAAACTGATGGTCATGGGAAGCCATCAGTATCTGTTCCGGATAAGCCTGCATGTTGTTGTTAAACGACTGGATCGACTCCATGTCCAGGTGATTGGTAGGATGATCCAGTACCACCACATTGGGATGTTCCAGCATCATCCGGGAAATCATGCAACGCATCTTTTCTCCTCCGGAAAGCACACGGACTTTTTTCTGCAGGTCATCCCCGTTAAAAAGCATCTTGCCCAGGTAACCACGAAGGAACCCCTCGCTGGTATCGCCCGAATACTGCGCCAGCCAGTCGATCAGGTTGAGATCGCGTTCAAAGTAATGCGAATTATCCATGGGCAGGTGGGCCTTCCTGATAGTCACTCCCCATTCAAAGGTTCCGGCCGTACACTCAAGCTCGCCCATAATAATTTTAAAAAAAGCAGTCGTCACCCGGTTGTCCTTTCCCAGTAACACCACTTTATCTCCTTTCTCGATGGTAAAGGTAGCATCGCGGAAAAACACTTCCCCTTCCTGCTCATAGCTGAGCCCTTCCACACTTAAAATCCGGTCTCCGGCCGGACGCTCAGGTTTAAATATAATACCAGGATAGCGACGGTTTGATGGCCGGATCTCTTCCACATTGATTTTTTCCAGCATTTTCTTCCGACTGGTGGTCTGCCTCGACTTGGCCACATTGGCACTGAACCGGCTGATAAATTCCAGCAGTTCCTTACGTTTTTCCTCAGCTTTCTTGTTGGCGGCAGCCTGCTGCCGCAGGGCAAGCTGACTGGATTCGTACCAGAATGAGTAGTTCCCCGCAAAAGCACGGATTTTCCCGTAGTCAATATCGATCACATCGGTACAAACATTATCCAGAAAATGCCGGTCGTGCGACACAACGATCACCGTATTCTCACAGTTGCTCAAATAATTTTCCAGCCAGAGTACGGTTTCCAGGTCCAGGTCGTTGGTAGGCTCATCAAGCAACAAGTTGTCAGGATTGCCGAACAAAGCCTGGGCCAACAGCACCCGTACCTTAGCCTTCCCTTCCAGATCCTTCATTTGTAAATGGTGCAGGTCTTCCTTTATGCCCAGTCCGCTCAGCAACATAGCCGCATCGCTCTCTGCATTCCATCCGTTCATGCCCGCAAACTCATCCTCCAGTTTGGCAGCCAGCAGTCCGTCCTCCTCACTGAAATCTGCTTTGGCATAAAGCGCCTCCTTTTGCTTCATCAGATTCCAGAGTTCCTTATACCCCATCAGCACGGTATCCAAAACAGCATACTCATCAAAAGCATAGTGATCCTGCTTCAATACTGAAAGTCGTTCTCCCGGCCCCATGCTTACCAAACCATGGGTCGGTTCCAAATCTCCCGAAATCATCCGCAGAAAAGTTGATTTTCCCGCACCATTGGCCCCGATCACCCCGTAACAATTACCCGGGGTAAATTTAAGGTTTACATCGGCAAACAAAGGTTTCTTCCCAAACTGAATGGCTAAATTGGATACGCTGATCATGTTCTTATATCTTTCTTAATCCAGGGCCGCAAAGGTAACACATTTTTATAAAACAACCGTTCAGGGATACAGAACATTGATTCGGTGAGTATTTTATTCAGTCCAATAAGATATTGGGCATCCGGGAATGACCATAGTTGGAGGCATAGCTGGCCACCCCCGTACCATCTATGGAGATAAAATATTTTTTTCACCTTTACTATTTTGCTGATTACGAAACAAATTAATTTCTCAACGAAGTTAATACCCATCTTTTAAGAAATATGAAAAAAAGCAAATACTATTTTCTGATCTTTCCTTTGATCATTGTAAAGGAATGAGGAGCAAAGGAATAAGTTATTTTATCCGTGTTTTTAACCTTTATCGGACTTTTTTGCTGGGTTTGCACCGTTGTTTTTCCAAAATCGTTGACAGATTTGATGTCCGGGCCGTTCACTTCATAAACTTCAAAATCACCGTCGAATACCCCTTCCTGGGCGATCAGATCGGTGGTGACCGCCTGATCCTTATGCCGGTTCACCACACACAGTATT
>JBFWIL010000234.1:0-4106 GCA_050256015.1 Mangrovibacterium sp.
GCCGGAAGTGATCTGCGATGAGACAAACGTTCCGGAGTACATGTTACCGGATCCTTTGGTGATGCTTAACGGCGTGAAGGTCACGAATATCGGAGTATGGGGGAAAAAGCGCAGGCCTGAGATACTGGGGCTTTTTGAGAAATACATGTATGGATATACCATGAAGGGAAGACCAGAAGAAATGTCTTTTAAAATGGATTCCATCATTTCGGGAGCGATGAATGGTGAAGCCGGGATTAAACTGGTATCAATCTGTTTCGCGGGAAATAACGGGCCTAAGCTGAAAATGAAGATCATCCTTCCTTCCGGTCAGGAGAAGCCTGTCCCTGTGTTCATTGTTCCTTTTTCGTTCCGGGGGATGAGCCTGCCTGCTGTATTTTCAGATCTTCTCTCATGAGCAGATCCCGCTGGAACTGAAACGTCCGGTACATGACCTGACTGAACTTAAAAAGCTAAAATTTAATCTGAAAAGCCATAACTGAATTTATCGATGATTTTAATAAAGCTGTCAATAGTTCTTTAAAGTTTTTTATCATGCTGATTGTCAAATACTTAAAAGTGATGAATATTTTAATCAATTATCTGAAAATAAAGTTATTACGTTTCGTCTAACGGACTATTGTGTTATAGGCCAGCTTTGAAAATCAGTACAGTAAGTTAAATCTTCATTCTTTTTTGTATTTTTATAAAAATATGAGACGATGAATATCGAAAATGGAATAATACTATCAGAATTAAAGAACCATTTGATTAAGAATTATGGCAATTCTGTTAAAGATGTTATTTTATTTGGTTCACAAGCACGCGGTGATTCAAACATATTCTCAGATTATGATGTTTTAATAATATTAGAAAATGACTATTCAGGAAAAGATGAAAATAAAATCCTGGATTTATGCTATGATATTGATTTAAAATATGATATTTTATTAGATGTCCATATTATTTCAAGTAAAGAATTGAAGACAATCCGTGGCAAACAACCAATCTTTGTCAACGCTATAAAATCGGGGATTTACGCATGACAATTGAAAATGAAGATAGGAAGAATTTGATTTTATACCGTTTAGAACAAGCCGAAGAAACAATACAAGATGTCAAATTATTAATTGAAAATGACAGGCTTCGTTCGGCAGTTAACAGGATTTATTACGGAATGTTTTACTCATTATTGGCATTGGGTTTAGCCTTTGAATTTGAAACATCAAAACATGCACAATTAATTGGCTGGTTTAATAAAAAATTCATACATGGTGGATTAATTGATTCAAAATATGGGAAAATAATCAACAAAGCATTTAACCGAAGGACAAAAGGCGATTATGACACATATGTTGAATTCGAAAAAGAAATCGTAATTGAAATGTTCGATGAAATGAAAGAATTTATTTTTGCAATTAAGTCGTACCTGAATAAAAATTAAAAAAGCCGCGGCTAATTGTTATATCCCTTTAATTTTCATTTTAATGGTATAGACTGAAGTCCGGGCCGTGATAAAAAGGATGTTCCTGTTTTTCCCGCCAAAGCAAACGTTGGAAGGCATTTCCGGCACTTCAATTTCAGCAATTAATTCAGCTTGCGGAGAATATACCAAAACATACAGTATTTTGCCATCCGGGGTGCCGACCAAACCATTGGGTTGTTTAAATGTTTCCCTTCAAACCCTTCAAGCATAACGGTCATGCCCTTGTTTTCATCAAAAACAACCAACTGGTTCTGCAGGTCGGCACATGCAATAAGTTTTCCGTCTATTGTGCTGTCATTTTTACCGCGGCTCCCTTAATTCCCGGTGAAGATACCTCCACGCTGACAGCTCCTGCTTTCCGGGTAGCCTGGACAATACCCAGGATCAATCCGTTAAAAGCTTTTTTAACTGTTGCTTTCGGGGGACTATGATCCAGTGAATTTCCGTTCTCCACGCCAATGAGCCTGGCTTCTCCGTTAACCGTAAAATGGATTTCATTATTGGCATCAGGAACAACGACTCCGTTTGAATCGACAATTTCAACCGTCAGATGAACCACATCCTGACCATTGGCACGAAGCGTTTCTTTGTCGGAGGTTAACCTCAATGCCGCCGGTTCGCCTGCTGTCTTTACTGTTTCCGTACAGACAATATCCCCGTTAATTTTGCCCACGGCTTTCAACTCGCCGGGTTCATAAGGAACGTCCCAGGAAAGGTGGAGGTCGGCTGTCGCTGCATTCAAAGGTGGCTTGTCATAGTGGGCCCAGGAACCCGACGTACCCGGACGGGGAAATTCAAGCTTTTTCTCCCCGCAGGATTTGCCGTTTAAAAACAATTCCACAGCATCGCAGTTGGAATAAGCCAGCACCGGGATGATCTGCCCCTTTTTTCCTTTCCAGTTCCAGTGCGGGAACAGATGGATCATGGGCTTCTTTGTCCACTGGCTCTGATAAAAATAATATCCGTCTTTGGGAAACCCGGCCAGGTCGAGCACACCGCTGTTCGAACTCCGGCCGGGCCAGCGCGATTCACCCAGGTAGTCGATGCCCGTCCACATAAAATCGCCGCAGACATAATCATGCAAGGCTGTAAATTTCCAGAGCTGTTCGGCCCGGATCATCGAGGAGGCGTATGAGCCTCTGGATCCCCGGGTACCGTCATCCAGGGAATAGGCACCCCGTACCCCTCCGACCGACACGTTTTCGGTACCGATCATTTTCCAGCCGGGATGATCAAGCTTATCCACACTGTAATACAATTCCCTGCGCTCATGCCAGCGATCCACGTAGTTATAACCGACCACATCCTCCATTTCCAGGAAAGGCAACAGGGCCGGGTTATCATCCGCCGCGATCCGGTCGTTGGCTGTTGTTACCGGTCTGGTTGGATCCTCGGCATGGAAGACATACAGGAGTTGTCTTAGCACTTCCTGTCCGCGCTCCGTGCTCTGATCCGGGATCTCGTTCCCGGCGCTCCAGATCACCACGGAAGGATGGTTCCGGTCACGGTGAATAAAGGAAATCAGGTCATCTTTCCAGTTTTCCTTAAAATACAGGTGATAGGCCGAGGTGGTATTCGATTTTGCTTCTTCCCATTCATCAAAAGGTTCATCCATGACCAGGAAGCCTATGGAATCGCACAGGTCCAGGAATTCCGGAGCCACGGCATTGTGCGACGTACGGATGGCGTTACAGCCCATCTCCTTTAACAGGCGAAGCCGCCGTTCCCATACCTGTATAGGGACAGCGGCTCCCAGACACCCCGCATCGTGATGCAGACAGACCCCGTTCATCTTTACCTGCCGACCGTTCAGCAAAAACCCTTTCCGGGCATCATAAGCGATCGTGCGGATCCCAAAGGGAGTCTTCACTTCGTCGATCGTCTTCTTACCGACCATCACAGTCGAGCGCAAAGTATATAACGAAGGAGTGCCGACCGACCATAACAACGGTTTGGCAACATGCAGTTGCTGACTGATCCCTGCCTCTCCTCCTGCCTTTACAGGGATCAGGGTATCGGCTACGGTCACTGTTTTCCCGTTCCCGTCAATGATCTCCGACCTCAAAACAGCTTTCCCTGTTACCGTCCCCTTGTTTTCGATCCGAATAAGTACCGACAGGGTTGCCGACAGCGAATCGGCCCGGGTGGTGGTTATGTAAGTGCCCCATTGAGGAATATGCAACGGGTTGGCTCTGGTCAGCCAGACATGACGGTAAATTCCGGAACCGGAATACCAACGGCTGTTGGTCTGGACCGAATTGTCCACCTTCACGGCGATCACGTTATCGCCGTTTTTAATGTGGGGAGTGATATCGTAATAAAAGCTGGTATAGCCGTTCACATGCTTTCCCAGGGAATGTCCGTTGATCCATACCTCGCTGTTCATATACACCCCGTCGAATTCAATCCACAGGTTTTGTGAGGTAGCCGGCAGTTTAAAATGTTTCCTGTACCAGCCAATGCCGGCCGGCAGGTATCCTCCGCTGCCCCCGGTTATCGCCTGTTCGTCATATTCCCCTTCAATGCTCCAGTCGTGAGGCAGGTTTAACACGCGCCAATCGTTATCTTTGTAGTTGATGTTTTCGGCTCCGTCAGGATCACCCGGGTGAAACCTCCAGTCCATGTCAAATAACAACCGCTG
>JBFWIL010000235.1:0-4076 GCA_050256015.1 Mangrovibacterium sp.
TATAGGTAATTATAGCCAAACATTCAACCAGCTCTTCCAGTCCTCCGCTTAAATCGATACGGTTGATACAATCCACGACAGTACGTTCCAAATCCGTCACCCTGATAAGTGAATCCGTTATGGAAGTTACAACACCTATTTCTGATTTCGACGGACAAAATGTATAACTAATCCCTTCGTAATCAAAATTATTAAACGATTCTTTGGATGAAACATACAACTCATAAAAAATTTGGTGAGCGATGCCGTGATATTCCAATGCTGCATGATACGAAAGATAAGAAGATGGAGTTATGTGGCCGGCAATCTCAAATTTGGATGCAAGGCTCATTTTACTTGCCAAATCAGTAGCAACATACAAATCCCGCCGGACTTGAGAGACTATACCTTGTTTTTTGTACCGGCGTAAAATTTCCTTTGCAGCATTTTCTCCTTTAGTTAAAGCTACGACATCTTTTTTATGAAATATTTTTAGCCCATGCAATGCCTCTATGTACTTCATTATCTGTTTCTTTAATTTACAACCAAAGATACACAATAATGCGTATTACCGAAGACAGAATAAAGCGAATTTATTTGCAATACATTATCTTCTACTCCCCTTAATCACTTTATATTACCTCCGAAAGTACATAAAAATATACATTAATGAACAAATTTTAAACATATAGCTTACTTTTTTCACTGAACACATTTTAAAAATATTGTAAAAATGATTAATATAGCATTGAATTTATAGTTCAAAAAACAGAGAGGGACGATATCGAGACCTATTCGTTTAAGTGCTTCAAAATATTTTGATTATCAGCAATATAAAAGCAGTAGTTGGACTCCCGGCAAAACAACTATTAATAATCAAAGAGTTACAATTCTGCTTGTAGCTATTTCTTTAGTTTACCCCGAGAATACCCTTTTTCTCTGTCGACTTTTCGGATTTTAGCCGGACACTGACAAAAACTTTTAAATTTGCATCCGGATAACCTAAGCCCCATGTCAGACACACACCAAACGGATCAATATCAAGCGAACTGGGCCAGATTTTTGGGAGGAGACACCGAAGCCCTGGCATCCATCTATTTTGACTTTTTTGACCTGCTGCTCAATTTTGGTCTGAAATATTCACCCGACCGCTTTCTTGTTGAAGACTGCATTCAGAACCTGTTCACCGACATCCTTAAAAACCGGAAAAAACAAAAGCCCCTGGTAAATCTGAAATTTTATCTGCTAAAGGCGTTACGCAATCAGATCGCTACGGCAAGACGGAACAGCAGAAAGGAGTTTCCCTCCGGAAAGAACAGGGAAACCGAGTTCAGCATCACTTATTCTTTTGAACGTTCACTGATTGCCAGGGAAACGAAAGAAATGCGCCGGCGTTTTTTGAACCTGGTCAGGGAACAGCTCACAAACCGGCAACAGGAAGCCCTGTATCTGAAATTCACCTGCGGATTTGATTACAGTCAGATTTCCGAACTGATGAGTATCAGCGTGGAATCTGCCCGGACCCTGATATACCGCACTCTTAAATCAATCCGGGAAAGTTTTGAGGAAGACGACAAGCTTTCCGGACTGATCTTTTTTTCCCTATTGTGCAGACAAAAGCTTCCTCAAGCAGCATTAGCGTAACAATCAGTCGATTAAAAAAACCTGTTTTTTTTGTACAGAAATTTTGTCTATAAACCGGACTCATTTGCTATTTATATCATGTAACACCGAATTCATGCAAGAACCAATTGAGCCATACAGTCCGGAAGGATTTCTGAATGATCCTGATTTCTGCAGCTGGATACGATCGGAGCGGCCAGATATGGATGTTTTCTACCGGGATCTGCTTTCCGCCCATCCGGAATACCGGCAGAATTTTCAGCTGGCCTGCAAGCTACTGCAGCTTTTTGAAGCCGAAAAGATCCAAACGGAACCTGCCCGGAAGCTTTTCATCTGGAAACAAATAAAAACCATGGCGAGTGCTTCTGCTTCTCCAAAACTGATCCGGCTTTCCGGACGGATTTTTCGTTATGCTGCAACGGTTGCCGTATTAACCTTTATAATCCTCTCTGCCTGGTATTTTTCCGGACAAAAGGAACAAGCATTCAAACCATATCCTTTTCAGGGCTATTCGGAAATCCGGCTCCTTATGAATAACAAAAAGGAAATAATCATTCCCGGAGCCCGTCCCGAAATTGCTTACTATCCCGACAAAGGGGAAATAAAAATCAACGGCGAACCGTTCATCAGACAAAAAGCCTCAGGCACTCCGGAAACCAACCAGCTTATCGTTCCCTTCGGAAAACAAACCAAAGTCATCCTGGCAGACCACAGCGAAGTTTGGCTGAATGCAGGTTCCAGACTGCTATACCCCGAATATTTTGAAGGGAACAAACGTAGGGTACAGCTGCAGGGAGAAGCTTTTTTAAAGGTAAGCAAAGACTCCTCAAAACCGTTTATCGTCGAAACACTTCATTCCAGCATCGAAGTGCTGGGAACGAGTTTCTATGTGAAAGCCTATCCCGATGAGCAAACCGAGGAAACTGTGTTGGTGGAAGGAAGTATCCGGATGAATGTCGGGAAATCATTCTTTCGGAAAAATATTCTTTTGAAACCCAATGAACGGGCAGTGTTTAACGAAAATAAACATAACTGCACAGTATCCCGGGTCAGTCCTCCCGATTACACCTCCTGGATTGAAGGCCTGTTCTTCTTTCAGGATGAACCGCTTCCTTCCGTATTAAAACGCATTTCCCGCTTTTACAATCTGCAGATTCAATGGGAAGACTCCGCTGCGAACCGCACCATATCGGGAAAGCTGGAGCTAAAAGACAACTACCGGAGAGTCTTAAACGCACTGGTCCTGATTTCAGGAGGGACATATCGCGAAGAAAACGGAATAATCTGGTTTTACATAAATCACAACACTATGGACAAAGAATAAAAAAGAAGGAGCTGATTTAAAGCGCCAACCTTAATCAGCTCCTGAATCTGCCTGTAAAGGCAAATATTAACTCTAATCGTTCAAAATTATGAAAAAAAAACGAGAAAACGGTGTTCCCGGATTCAGACGGAACATCCCAAACTTTTTGTTGATTATGCGATTAACTGTACTTCTGACCCTATCGCTGACCTTATCGGTCGCTGCGGGAACGTATTCGCAGAACACCAAGCTGAATCTTTCACTGACCAATGCGAGCATTGAACAGGTTTTGCTGGAAATCGAGAACAACAGCAAATTCATTTTCATTTACGAAAACGGAACCATTGACAAATCTATCAGACGAACCATTTCTGTAAAAGAACAATCCGTTGAAGACATTCTGGCGGAACTACTAAACGGAACGGACATCCGCTGGCAAATTGACGATCGTCAGATATCCCTTTTCAGGGAAGGAAGTCCTTCCCTTCTGGACTCCTCTTCCGGGCAGCAACAAACACCGGTAAGCGGAAGGGTTACGGATGCATCAGGATTTCCCTTGCCAGGCGTAACCATAATGCTGAAGGGAACAAGCCAGGGAACCGTTACCGATGCAGACGGAAACTATGTAATCAAGAATGTACCGGGAGACGGCACCCTGGTATTTTCCTTTGTCGGCATGCTTCCCCAGGAACTTTTTGTTGCCGGCAAATCGTCTATCGATGTAGTTATGGAAGAGCAAACAATCGGGATTGAAGAAGTTGTTGCCGTGGGTTACGGTGTTCAGAAGAAATCCGACATTACCGGGTCGGTAACCTCTGTTTCCAAAGACCGGCTGAGCGGAAAACTACCCGTTGCCAATGCCATGCAGGCCATCCAGGGAGCTGCTGCCGGGATTACCATCACTCAGGCCTCTTCCATTCCCGGGGATGAACCTTCAACCCTGGTCCGCGGACAAAACTCCATAAATGCAGACACCTCACCCTATATCGTTGTAGACGGAATTCCCATCAGCAAATCGGGCGGAACCATCAACGACATTAATCCGAACGACATTGCCTCCATCGAGATTCTCAAAGATGCTTCGGCCGTGGCCATTTACGGAACAAACGGGGCTAACGGGGTCGTCCTGATTACCACAAAAAGAGGAAGCACCGGAAAACCCTCCATTCGC
>JBFWIL010000236.1:0-4045 GCA_050256015.1 Mangrovibacterium sp.
AAATCGGTGTTATATCCTTTGGCAATCAGGTACTCCTTTAACAACAGTCCGAGATTTTCATCATCTTCGGCCAATAATAGTTTTGCTTTTGTTTCCATGTTAATTTGTATTGAGCGGGATATAAACAACAAATTTCGTTCCCTTGTTGACAACACTTTCTGCTTTTATTCTTCCCTGGTGCGATTCCACTATTTTTTTGACATAGCTTAACCCCAGCCCGAATCCTTTTACATCGTGCACATTCCCGGTGGGGACACGGAAAAAACGTTCAAAAATCTGGTCCAGATGCTCCTTGGGGATGCCTATTCCGTTGTCTTTTACCGGAATAAGCAGTTGCCCGTTTTTATTTTCCGTTCTGATGCGGATTTCCGGTTTTTCCCGGCTGTATTTAACCGCATTGTCGAACAGGTTGAAGATTACATTGGTCAGATGAACTTCATCTCCCCGGATCATGTCATTCCCGGCCAGAAGTTCAGATTCCAGCGTTCCCTCCTTGTTTTTGACCCGCAGCTCAAAATTATGAATAACATTCCGGATAAGTTCATGAAAATGAAATTCCTTGAATTTAAGTTTCAGTCTTCCTTCATTGAAAACGGCCATCTGCAGCACTTTCTCAACCTGAAAACTCAGCCGTTTGCTTTCCTGCAGGATAATGCTGGAAATGTGCTCCGTGATTTTGGAAGAGTTGGTTATGTTGTTGTCGTGCAGCATCTGACTGGCCAGGGATATGGTAGATATGGGGGTCTTCAGTTCGTGGGTCATGTTGTTGATAAAGTCGTTTTTGATCATCGAAAGCTTTTTTTGCTTCAGGATGATGAAGATGGTATAGCTGAAGATGGCGATGAGCAGTCCGGTGAGGATAAAGGTCGGAATGACCATAAAACCGGTTTCCTTAAGCAGGTATGTGTCGCGCTGGGGAAAATAGACGCGCAGGTAATTTCCCTTTGGTTCAATATCTCCGGGGAAAAGTACTTCCTTGTATTCTTTTCGCTTGCCGGGCTGGTAGTTTTCATTGCCAAACACGAAAAGCTCTTTGCCCTGCGGGTAAGCTTTGACCGCATATTTGAAATCCAGGTCAATGTTGTTGTTCCTGAATTCGGTCCGAAGGGCATGTTCAAGCTGTTGCTGACTGATCCGTTCGGTCAGGGGCAGCTGGGATAGGATAATCTGGTTCTGGGCAATCCGGTAGTTGTCGGCCTGCATTTTCATGCGTTGTTCATATTGCTGCCGGATGTAATTATCATAATCGTGAAACATGTCAAAGGCCGATGGAAATTCTCCCGGACGTCCCCGCTCATTTTGTCCGGCAATGAAAGTGTCGGAGTACTGAATGGTCAGCTCGTCATGATAGACAGAACTGGCGCTTCGCTGGGAAAAGCGGAAGGAGATGTTGACATCGCTTCGTGACTGACGGGTGGGAAGATTGCTTCTTCCTCCCTGTATGTTGGGAAAAAATCCTCCGGTCTGGCGGGAGGAGAGGGAAGTTCCTGTCAGGATACGCAGTGCCTCATCGCTCTCCAGCCGGTCGATGACTCTTTTTAGGGTACGGGTAACCGTTTGGTCAAATTGCTCTTCCCGGATTTCAAAGGCCTTTTTTATGGAATTGGTCTGAACCACAATCAGACTGGCCATCACCACAACCATAAAAACGATCAATGTCACGATTACCTTTCTGTTCATAGTACAAAGATAATCTTTTGAAAAAATACCGGCTCAGCAGCTTAACAATCTTTAACATTGCCCTGGAGATGCCTGAAGGCAGCGGTTTTTACCCGGACAAAATCCATGTTCTTCCCTGGCCTTTTCTGCTAAAATGTTTCCGGGTAGCGTTGCCTTAGCGTTTTTATGACCTGTTGCGATGCATGTTGCTGTGATTCTTTTTTGGAGTTGCCTTTCCCTTGCCCGAAAACTTCTCCGCCTATGGTGATCACCGAAATAAAGCTGGGCTTGTTTTCAACCTGGTGATGTTCGGTAGTCTCGATGTTGATTTCTTTTTTGTTTTTCTGGCTCCACTCAATCAGCTGGCTTTTGAAATTTCTGTTGGTGAATTCCACCGTTCTCAGGTCCACAAATTTCTGCAGTAGTTTTTTTGTGATAAATCTGCTGGTGGCAACATAGCCTTTGTCCAGATAAAGGGCTCCGATCAGTGCTTCCAGGGCATCCCCGTAGATGTGGCTGTTCTCCTGGGTGTTGTTGGTGTTTGACTTGATATAATGGTTCAGACCTGTCTGGAAAGTCAGGCTTGACAGGAAACTCCGGTTAACCAGTTTGGAGCGCATCTGGGTGAGGAACCCCTCATCCTGCTTTGGAAAGCGGTTATATAGAAATTCGGCTATAACGGCTCCCAGTATGGCGTCACCCAGGTATTCCAGCCGTTCGTTGTTTACCCAGTTGTTTTGGGAATCCTGACGAGAGGCAGAACGATGAGTCACAGCGGTTTCGTATAGCTGCATGTCGGCCGGAGGAAACCCGAACAGTTTTTTCAAAAACAAATAAAACTCTTTTCTTTCCCCGGAAAAGAGCTTTATTTGTTGTACGATCGTCTTAATCACGATTTAAAATTTCTTGAAGATTACGCTGGCATTGTGCCCTCCAAATCCAAAAGTGTTGCTTATGGCGTATTTTATTTCACGCGCTCTGGCAGTGTTAAAGGTTAAATCCAGTTTATTGTCTATCTCCGGATCGTCGGTAAAATGATTGATGGTGGGAGGAACGATTCCGTTCCTGATGGCCATAACGGAGGCGATACCTTCTATGGCTCCGGCAGCTCCGAGAAGATGACCGGTCATGGATTTGGTCGAACTGATGCTCAGCTTATAGGCGTGCTCGCCGAATAGACTCAGAATAGCTTTGATTTCAGCAAGGTCTCCCAAAGGTGTGGATGTGCCGTGCACATTGATGTAATCAATATCCTCCAGTGCAATGCCTGCATCTTCAGCTGCCGTTTTCATAACCAGAGTGGCTCCTTTTCCTTCAGGGTCAGGGGCAGTCATGTGATAGGCATCGGCCGACATACTGCCGCCAACCACTTCGGCATAAATTTTTGCACCACGGGCGATGGCGTGTTCGTATTCTTCAAAGATCAGGGCACCTGAGCCTTCACCCATGACAAAACCATCCCGGTCCTTGTCGAACGGACGGGAGGCTGTGGCCGGGTCATCATTCCGTGTTGAGATGGCTCGCATTGAGTTGAACCCTCCGATACCGGCTTCATTAATTGCTGCTTCCGAACCTCCGGTGATGAACAGATCGGCTTTGCCCAGACGAATCTGGTTCATCGCTTCAATCATGGCATGATTGGAAGAAGCGCAGGCAGAGACCGTAGTAAAGTTTGGCCCTCTGAACCCGTAACGGATGCTTAACATGCCTCCGGCAATATTGGCAATCATTTTCGGAATAAAGAAGGGGTTAAACTTTGGCCTTCGCAGGTCATATGCCTTAACCTCTTCATAGAAAGTCTGCAATCCGCCGATGCCGGCACCCCAGATTATTCCCGCCCGGTCTTTATTCACTTTTTCAAGGTCCAGACCTGAGTTCTCAATGGCTTGTTGTGCAGCAGCAAAGGCATATAGAGTAAAGAGGTCGTGTTTACGAACCTCTTTTTTTTCCACATATAAAGTCGGATCAAAATTTTTTACTTCACATGCAAACTGGGTTTTATGAAGCGCCACGTCCATCTTGGTAATGGGTGCCGCTCCGTTACGCCCGCTTTTAAGCCCTTCCCAATATTCCTGAATAGAATTACCAAGCGGATTAACGGTTCCAAGTCCGGTAATAACTACCCGTTTAAATTCCATAGAATAGGATTTATTACTTTTTGATGTTTGCTTCGATGTGTGCGATAGCTTCTCCTACAGTCGAGATCTTTTCAGCCTGATCGTCCGGAATAGCCAAATCAAATTCCTTTTCAAACTCCATGATCAGTTCAACTGTGTCCAGAGAATCAGCACCAAGGTCATTTGTAAAAGAAGCTTCATTGGTTACTTCGCTTTCGTCAACACCTAATTTGTCGACAATAATTGCTTTTACTTTTGCTGCAACGTCA
>JBFWIL010000237.1:0-4040 GCA_050256015.1 Mangrovibacterium sp.
GGGGCAATTTCAACAAATGCACCGTAGTCGGCCATGACAACCACTTTCCCTTTCACGGTATCTCCAACCTTAAGCTCTTGATCCAGATTATCCCATGGATGGGGAGTAAGCTGTTTCAACCCCAGGGCGATTCGCTTTTTGTCATCGTCAAAGTCGAGGATCACCACATTCAGTTTCTGATCCAGCTCAACGATTTCACTCGGATGGGAGATGCGTCCCCAACTCAGGTCGGTGATGTGAATCAGTCCGTCAACGCCGCCCAGGTCAATGAATACTCCGTACGAAGTGATATTTTTGACTGTTCCTTCCAGGACCTGTCCCTTCTCAAGTTTGGAAATAATTTCCTTTTTCTGCTGTTCTAACTCGGCTTCGATCAGTGCCTTGTGCGAAACAACAACGTTGCGGAATTCCTGGTTGATCTTGACAACCTTGAACTCCATATTTTTTCCAACATAAATATCGTAGTCGCGAATCGGTTTTACATCAATCTGTGATCCCGGCAAAAAAGCTTCAATGCCGAATACGTCGACGATCATGCCACCTTTGGTGCGGCATTTGATGTACCCCTTGATGATTTCATCCTTGTCTAGGGCGTCATTTACGCGATCCCATGAGCGCATAGCCCGTGCCTTTTTATGGGAAAGGATCATCTGACCCTTTTTGTCTTCCAGGCTTTCGATGTAGACTTCAACGGCATCACCCACCTTCATGTCGGGATTGTAGCGGAATTCGTTCAGGCTGACAATACCGTCCGATTTGTAACCGATGTCAACAACCACTTCACGTTTGTTCATGGAAATAACCGTTCCTTCAACTACTTCCTTTTCAACGACCGTGTTCAGTGTGTTGTTGTAAAGTTCTTCCAGTTGACTTTGTTTCTGTCCGGCAAAGCCCTGATCTTCCGATTCGAGGGCGTCCCAGTCAAATTCTTCATTTTCGGCAGGAACTGCCTGTTTTTGCTCAGCTTCGGTTGCCTGAGGTTCCTGGACGAGTTCTTCCTTGGATTCAAGGGTCTCCTTGTTGCTTTCTTCAGCCATTAAGTTTCAATTAATTAATAAATTAGACTTTATATTTTTTAATGCGCGACAAAATTAGAAATCTTCCCTGTCAATGCAAAGATTCTCAGGTTATTTTTTATTCAGATTCGCTATATTTTAAGTCAAGAAGCTGAGATTTCTGCGGATCTGATATTTTTTAATTCGATGATTAAATCAGATAAACCGATTAAAATCGTGAAAAATCGTGTATAATAACGGGAAATAAGTAGTTTTGTTCCTGTTCTGCTCGTGTAACCGAATTTGTGCGCATGAAACGGTATGTCGCAAAAAGATTTCTGACATCCGGGCAAATGTATATTGGCGAGTTTCATGCGTTGGGAACTTAATTGAAAAGCATACGTTGATACGGGAATTACAGGAAGTTGAATTGAAAAAATCAAACACATGAAAAAGATTTTAATTACCGGAGGAGCTGGCTTTATTGGTTCGCACCTGTGCGAACGGTTGCTGAATGAAGGAAATGAGGTAATCTGTCTGGACAACTTTTTTACCGGATCAAAGTCAAAAGTGATTCATCTCAATGGAAACCCGTATTTTGAGTTGGTCCGTCATGATATTACCCAGCCCTATTACTGTGAGGTGAATGAAATCTATAATCTGGCCTGTCCTGCTTCTCCGGTACATTATCAGTATAATCCCATCAAAACGATTAAGACTTCTGTAATGGGGGCCATCAACATGCTAGGCATGGCCAAACGGGTGAATGCAAAGATCCTTCAGGCTTCCACAAGCGAGGTATACGGCGATCCGGATACTCATCCGCAGCCTGAAACATATTGGGGAAATGTGAATCCCATTGGCATCCGTTCCTGTTACGACGAGGGAAAACGCTGTGCGGAATCGCTTTTTATGAATTATCATATCAAAAACAAGGTCCGGATTAAAATCATACGAATTTTCAATACTTACGGACCGCGTATGGAGCCTGATGACGGCCGTGTGGTTTCCAATTTTATTGTTCAGGCCTTGAAGGGTAATGATATTACCATTTACGGAGACGGCAGTCAAACTCGTAGTTTTCAGTATGTGAGCGACCTCGCGGAAGGAATGATCCGGATGATGAATACGGATGATTCCTTTACCGGTCCGGTGAATATCGGCAATCCGAATGAGTTTACTATACTGGAACTGGCTGAAAAGATTATCGACCTGACCGGGTCTTCTTCCCGGATTGTTTACCGTCCGTTGCCTATGGATGATCCCTTGCAGCGTCAACCTGACATCGGCCTTGCAGGGGAAAGGCTAAATAGCTGGAAACCTCAGATTCAACTGGAAGAGGGACTGAAACATACGATTGCCTATTTCGAGCAACTGCTTAGCGGGAAAGCGTAATTTTGATTTGATCCGGAACGTGTAATTCTTATATAAAAGGAAACTTATGAAGGGTATTATTCTGGCGGGTGGCTCGGGTACACGGCTGTATCCAATTACCCGGTCTATTTCGAAGCAAATAATTCCGGTATACGACAAACCGATGATTTACTATCCGCTGTCTGTTTTGATGCTGGCAGGAATCCGGGAGATACTGGTTATTTCCACTCCCCAGGATATTCCGCTTTACCAGCATTTACTGGAAGACGGAGTGCAACTGGGCATCCGGATCAACTATGCCGTACAACCTTCACCCGACGGACTGGCCCAGGCCTTTATCATAGGAGAGGAGTTTATCGGCAGCGATTCGGTTTGCATGATACTTGGTGATAACATCTTCTACGGGTATAACTTCCGTTCCTTGCTGGAAGATGCTGCCTCGCTAGAAGACGGAGCGCTTGTGTTCGGGTATTATGTGAATGATCCCGAACGGTACGGGGTAGCGGAATTTGATGACGAAGGACGGGTGTTGTCCCTGGAAGAGAAGCCTAAAGAGCCTAAATCAAACTATGCAGTAACCGGACTTTATTTCTATCCCAACGATGTGGTGGAAAAGGCCAAAGCCCTTAGACCTTCTGCCCGGGGAGAACTGGAGATTACCGATCTGAACCGCATTTATCTGGAAGAGCAGCGTTTAAAAGTGAAGCTGCTTGGCAGGGGCTTTGCCTGGCTGGATACAGGAACCCACGGCAGCCTGCTTCAGGCTTCCAACTTTATTGCTACCATCGAACAGCGGCAGGGACTTAAAGTGTCTTGCATTGAAGAAATTGCCTTCAAAAAAGGCTATATTGACAGAAAGCAGCTGCTGAATTTGGCACAACCCCTTCTGAAAAACCAATATGGTGAGTATCTTTGCAAATTGGCTAATAATAAAATCAATTCGTTTTAATGAAGATCCTGAAAACACCGATTGAAGGACCGCTGGTGCTGGAACCAAAGGTTTTCGAAGATGACAGAGGGTATTTTTTTGAAAGTTTTCAGCTTGACCGCTACCGGGAAGCCGGAATTTCCGTTAATTTTATACAGGACAATGAATCAGGTTCATGCCGGGGAGTTGTCCGGGGGTTGCATTATCAACTGGCGCCATGGGCACAGGCCAAGCTGGTTCGCGTTATTGAAGGTCGGGTACTTGATGTGGCGGTTGACCTGCGAAGACAGTCGCCTACCTTTGGAAAATGGTACGGGGTGGAACTTAGCAGCGACAACAAACGACAGTTTTTTATTCCGCGCGGATTTGCTCACGGCTTTTCCGTATTGAGTGATACGGCTGTGTTCTGTTACAAATGTGATAATTATTACCGGCCGGAATACGAAAGAGGGATCTTGTACAATGATCCAAAACTGGCAATTGACTGGAGGATACCCCAATCGGAAGAGTTAATCTCGGAAAAGGATAAACAGCACCCGCTGTTTTGCGATGCCGAGTATAATTTCTGAAATGATTGGATCCCCACGTATTTTATAATGTTGTGATGTATAGTAAATTAACACTTTTTAGATGAAGATCTTAATTACGGGGGCAAACGGACAACTGGGTTCGGAAATCCGGAAAAAAGCGGTCCGTTTTTCCGGATTCCGGTTTGTTTTTACCGATATCCGGGAGCTGGATCT
>JBFWIL010000238.1:0-4013 GCA_050256015.1 Mangrovibacterium sp.
AACTAGTTCTGGTTGACTTCTGGGCTTCCTGGTGTCCGCCCTGTCGCCGGGAAAATCCGCATGTGGTTACCGCATACCGGGAATTCCGGGATAAACAGTTTAAAAACGGGAACGGATTCACTGTTTTCGGCGTTTCGCTTGACAAGGAAAAAGGAGCCTGGGAAAAAGCCATCGAAGAAGACCAGCTGGTCTGGGCAAACCATGTCAGCGACCTTAAAGGATGGATTTCCCCCCATGCCAGGGTGTATGGTATAAGAAGCATCCCGTCAAACTTTCTGATCGATGGAGACGGGATCATAGTGGACGTTAACCTGCGCGGGAAAAAACTGGAGCAAACCCTCCGGCAATTGTTAAAATAAAGGAAAGACCAACATAATCTTCAAGGCAGTGCCGTCGTGCTGCCTTTTCTTTTTATACTTTTGTCAGCCGCAACGGAAAGAATGATGCCAATTTGTCTTTCCGTGCCGACTGGCAGATTTTTTGTAAGAACTCATTCCGATTATAACTAAAACAAAGAAGCAGAATGACTGAAGATAAGAAGATAAATCAACCGGATCAGCATTCCGGAGCCCCCGGGGAAGCCCAAACACAGCAAGCCTGCAACCAGTCAGAAGAGCCGGCCGGAGATTCCGACAAAACAAAAAAGGCAGAACCTGCCAAAGAGACAGCCGGGCATCCAAATAGCAAAAAGTCCGGGGAAAACAAAAACCGGGAAGAGAACGAAATGCTGAAAAAGGAAATTGAGGAGATCAAAGACAAGCATATCCGGCTGCAGGCAGAATTTGACAATTTTCGCAGGCGTACCCTGAAAGAAAAGATGGAATTGCTCAGGTCGGCCGGGGAAACTGTGCTGACAGGTATTCTTCCGGTGGTTGACGATATTGAGCGTGCGCTGGTCTCCTTCGGAGATGATGCTGCAGAAGACAACCCCTACAAGCAGGGTGTAACACTTATTTATAACAAGTTCAGAGATTTCCTGAAACAAAACGGCATCCGGGAAATTGAAACATACGGTCATGAACTAGACACGGATCTGCACGAGGCCATTACCAAAATTCCCGCTCCGGAAGAAAAACTGAAAGGGAAAATTGTTGATGTCGTACAAAAAGGATACCTGCTAAATGACAAGGTTATTCGCTTTGCCAAAGTGGTTATCGGCGAATAAACAACGGAAAATCAGAAAGAGAGCATGGCAAAAAGAGATTATTACGAAATCCTGGGTATTGGCAAAAATGCTACGGCAGAAGAAATAAAAAAAGCTTACAGGAAAAAGGCTATTCAATATCACCCCGATAAAAATCCGGGAGATAAGGATGCTGAAGAAAAATTCAAGGAAGCAGCCGAAGCCTACGAGGTTTTGAGCAATCCCCAGAAAAAACAACGTTATGACCAGTTCGGACATGCAGGGATGGGCGGAAGCGGCGGGTTCAGGCAGCCCGATATGTCGATGGACGATATATTTTCCATGTTCGGAGACATTTTCGGCAACGGTTTTGGCGGATTTGGAGGGTTCGGAGGTTCCCGAGGGCAAAGTCAGGGACGCAGGGTACACCGGGGATCCGATCTCCGTGTTAAGGTCGTGCTTTCGCTCAGCGATATTGACAAAGGAGTCGAGAAAAAGCTGAAACTCAAAAAATACATTGTCTGTGATGCCTGCCGGGGAACAGGCGCTGCCGGAGGATCAGATTACACCACCTGTACCACTTGCCGTGGAAGCGGACATGTAAGCAGGATAACCAACACCCTGCTGGGACAAATGCAAACCACCAGCACCTGTCCTACCTGTAACGGAGAAGGCAAGATGATCCGGAACAAGTGTACCAGATGCGCCGGGGAAGGAGTTGTGCGGGGCGAAGAAGTAGTTACGGTAAAGATCCCGCCCGGAGTTGGAGAAGGCATGCAGCTCAATGTTGCCGGTAAAGGAAATGCCGGACGACATGGAGGAATAAACGGTGATTTGCTGATCGTTATCCAGGAAGAAACGCACCCCGAACTGATACGCGACGGCAACAACCTGATATACAATCTTTTTATCAGCATGCCCGATTTTATCCTCGGAAATACGGCCGAGATTCCCACGATAGACAACAGGGTCAAGGTTAAAATAGAAGCAGGCACGCAACCTGAAAAAATATTACGTCTTAGAGGGAAAGGACTTCCCGATATAAACGGATACGGGAGAGGCGATCTGCTCGTCCGGATTCATGCATGGATTCCCAAGAAAATTAATGCAGAGGAACGGAAAATGCTTGAGAAACTTCAGCAATCGGATAATTTTCAGCAGACTCCCGGAACCGGCGACAAGAATTTTTTTGAAAAGATGCGTGACATATTTGAATAAATTATCAGCATTTTTCTTGTGATAGTTTTATATTATCATTATCATTGCAAACGAAAAACAAAAAATGAAATGATTAAAGGACAGGGA
Source organism: Mangrovibacterium sp. (assembly GCA_050256015.1). Taxonomy (GTDB): domain Bacteria; phylum Bacteroidota; class Bacteroidia; order Bacteroidales; family Prolixibacteraceae; genus JBFWIL01. The sequence goes on from JBFWIL010000238.1 coordinate 2,429, forward strand.
CATTACGGCCATCATGGGAGAAACCTATTTTTCGGTAGGCCGTAATTCTTGTGTTTTTAGGAAATGAAATACAAACCCAGAGAAAGGCTTACCCGCAAGGTAAGCCTTTCTCTCTTTTAGCTGAGCATCATGACACAACTGAAGATTGCCATTCAAAACAAGGGGCGCCTGTATGAAGATTCGATGAACCTGATCCGCGAAGCCGGCATCAAATTTTCCCTGAAAGGCAGAGAGCTGCTTGCCCTGGCCAGCAACTTTCCGATGGAAACATTATTTTTGCGCGACGACGATATTCCGCAAACAGTGGCTGACGGTGTAGCCGATATCGGTATTGTAGGAGAAAACGAGCTGCTCGAAAAGAAAAAAAACGTACTGATTGCCAAACGGCTTGGATTCAGTAAATGCCGGCTGTCGCTGGCTATTCCCAAATCGGAAAGCTATTATGGACTAACTTATTTCAACGGAAAAAAGATAGCAACCTCCTATCCGGTCATCCTGCAGGATTTTCTGGACAAAAACAAACTCTCTGCCGAAATCCATGTCATTACCGGATCGGTGGAGATTGCGCCGGGAATCGGGCTGGCAGATGCCATTTTCGACATCGTCAGCTCCGGGTCCACACTGATCAGCAACCGGCTTAAGGAAGTGAAAGTAGTTATCCCCTCCGAAGCTGTACTCATAGCCAGCCCGCAGCTGGCTCCGGAAAAACAGGCCATTCTCGATGAGCTTATTTTCCGGATGGAATCGGTTCAGCGGGCTGAAGGGAAAAAATACATCCTGCTGAATGCGCCGGACGAAAAAATCGGGGAAATTAGCGGAATTCTCCCGGGCATGAAAAGTCCGACCGTTACACCACTGGCCGAAACAGGCTGGAGCAGCATCCATTCGGTCATAGCTGAAAAAGAATTCTGGGAGATCATCGGAAAACTGAAACAGGCCGGAGCCCAGGGAATTCTGGTTATTCCCATAGAAAAAATGATTTTTTAATACCCAAGGAAAATGAAACGCTACATTAATCCGCCGGAGAAAATATGGAACGATCTGCTGGAACGGCCGGTAACCGATGCCACAGTTCTCTTCGCCCAGGTTCAGCCTGTACTGGATGAAATCAGGCAGGAAGGAACAAAAGCCCTGAAAAAATATACCGAGCGTTTCGACGGCGTATCCCTGGACAACTTCCGGGTAGAAGCCGGGGAACTGAGTCAATCCGTTACGACACTCGATGCCGGGCTGAAATCTGCTATTGAAAAAGCAGCCGAAAACATTTTCCGTTTTCATCAGATCCAAAAGCCCCGTATAAACAGACTGGAAACCCTGCCGGGGGTACACTGCTGGCAAAAAGCCGTACCAATCGAAAAAGTAGGGTTGTATGTTCCGGGCGGATCGGCCCCCCTGTTCTCCACCGTTCTGATGCTGGGCATCCCGGCAAAAATTGCAGGCTGCCGGAACATTGTCCTGTGCTCCCCACCCAACAGTGAAGGCAAAGTACATCCGGCCATCCTGTATGCGGCAAAAATTGCAGGTATCAGTCAAATATTCAAACTGGGCGGCGTGCAGGCTATAGGAGCCATGGCCTTTGGAACCG
>JBFWIL010000239.1:0-4018 GCA_050256015.1 Mangrovibacterium sp.
GAATCACGTTGCCCATTTGCGGAATCTTTTTGTAAGTGCCGTCTGGAGTCGGGGCAAAGCCAAAACCATCGGAACCGATTACCGCCCCCGCATGAATAATGCAGTTATCCCCGATCACCGTATCATCGTATATCTTTGCACCGGCATAAATCAGCGTGTTTTTCCCTATCTGCACATTACTTCCGATATACACCTGCGGGTAGATCTGGCTTTGTTTTCCGATAACCGTACGGGCACCGACATAAGCAAAAGCCCCCAGATAAATTCCTTCCCCCACGGAAGCGGTCTGATCAATAAAAGAAGGCTGTTCTATTCCCGATTTCTTTATCTTGTTTTGCTGGTAAAGCGTGAGCAGGGAGGCAAAAGCCTCATAGGCATCGGGCACTCGGACAAGGGTACAGCTTACCGGCTGTTCAGGAACAAAATCATTGTTAACCAATACGATGGAAGCCTTGGTTTCGTATATATATTTCTCATACTTCGGGTTTGACAAGAAAGCCAGTGTTCCTTGTTTACCATCTTCTATTTTCGAAATGTTGCTTATGCAAACATCTGCATCGCCTTCTACCGTTCCATGCAGATAATCAGCGATGTCCCTTGCTTTAATATCCATATTTTTTTCCTTGGCGCCGTGCAAAAATAGAGTTAAATTAATTAATGTCCAATTCTTTCGGAAAACAGATAAAATATTTCCTTACCGTTTCCGAAAGGCTTGACAGGTTAATGTCTGATGCCTCGCTTATTTCTTTTATCATTCCGTCTTTATAAAGAATATTGATTTTATCGTCATCCGAAGCATAGGCATTGTTCGTAATGCTGTCGCAAATAAGAAAATATGCAGTTTCGTCCTCCTCCACGCCTAGCTGCTTCCTGACCTGCCCCCGGAGCACTTGCAGCAAGCCGGGGTCAAAAGGCTCATTGCTCAGCCGAATCCGGTACAGCCTGCGATTGACCAGGCCCGATGCCAGACCTGCAAGAATGTCATCCCCGGCTTGCTGCCATACTTTAATGGAAGCCAGAATATCATTATCGTCAAGTCCGGCAAAGTGGGCAAGCAAACTACGCCCGTCTTCCTGTTCAGCGCTCAGGAAATGCTCCGGGGACACATTCTGCCGGAGAAAAACAGCCAAAGCAGGTGTGGCAAAAAGCTCTTCCCCGCGCATGACCAGATGCTTTGCCCGCCGCAACAGGTTAATCAGCAACTGATCGGCTGCCAGCACCGTTTTATGCAAATAAACCTGCCAGTACATGATTCTGCGGGCAACCAGAAATTTCTCAATGGAATAAATTCCTTTATCCTCAATAACCAGCTTATCATCCCGCACGTTCAGCATTTTGATAATCCGGTCCGAACCAATAGCTCCTTCCATAACTCCGGTAAAAAAACTATCGCGCCGGAGATAATCAAGCCGGTCCATGTCAAGCTGACTGGACACCAGCTGATGCAGGAATTTCTTTGGATACTGATCCCTGAAAATACGGATGGGCAACTCCAGACGTCCGTCAAACTGACGGTTTAGCTCTTCCATAAGCTGAATTGAAATTTCTTCATGAGTCACTCCCTCCACAATGGAGTGTTCCAGCGTATGCGAAAACGGACCATGTCCGATGTCGTGCAGCAGAACAGATACCGTAACAGCCTCAGCTTCTTCAGGGCTAATGTCAACTCCCTTTAACTTCAGACTGGAAATGGCCGACTGCATCAAATGAACCGCACCAATCGCATGCTCAAAGCGGCTGTGTGTTGCTCCCGGAAAGACCAGATACGATAGTCCCAGCTGCTTAATTCTTCGTAATCGCTGGAAATAAGGATGCTCGATCAAATCATAGATCAAATCGGACTGGATGGTGATAAAGCCAAAAACCGGATCGTTGATAATCTTTTTCTTGTTCGTTTTCAAGCTTTTTGTTCCTGATTCAATTTCACAAAACGCAAAAATAATAAACTTTTTGAATAGCACACCGGAGCGACTGCCACGGAAACACATAAACATTTTTTTTACTGAAAATCATCGACTTCCCTTTTGGAATTCCGCAGATTTTATTATTTTTGCACTGTCAAATAAAGTTAAACCGGTGGTAGGGGGCTTGAAGTCCCCTATTTTATTAGTTCACCACATGATTGACAAAAACAGCATAAGGAAACTGACCGAAGAAAAGCTGGAAGAGGGTCAGTTTGTTGTGGAAATTGAAGTAAGCCAGAGCAATCAAATCTCGGTCATCCTCGACGGAGACAAAGGAATTTCCATTGACGACTGCATTCGGATAAGCCGGCACATTGAAGGCAATCTGGATCGTGATGCAGAAGACTTCGAATTGCAGGTTTCTTCTGCCGGACTGGGGCAACCTTTCCGGCTCCGGCGTCAGTTCTTCAAAAATCTGGGAGGCGAAGTGGAAGTAGTGTTAACCGGAGGGCAAAAAGAAAAAGGAATTCTAAAACGAGTCGGAGAAACATGCTTTGAACTGGAGGTGAACGCCATGGAAAAGGTGGAAGGGAAAAAGAAGAAACAAGCGGTAAGCCGGATTCTGCAGATTCCTTACGAAGGTGCGAAAACAGTAAAAAACAGTATAATATTTTAAAAACGGGGCAAGATGGACAACATAAGTCTTATAGATACTTTTTCCGAATTCAAGGATCTTAAAAATATTGACCGGGTAACCATGATGAGTGTCCTGGAGGATGTTTTCCGGAATGTACTGCAAAAAACCTATGGAACGGATGAAAATTTCGACATCATTATCAATATTGACAAAGGCGATTTTGAAATCTGGAGAAACCGTGTAGTCGTTGAGGATAAAGAAATTACCGATCCGAACACCCAGATCACGCTCAGCAATGCCAAAAAGATTGACGAAGACTACGAAGTAGGCGAGGAAGTGACCGACGAGGTAAAGCTGAAAGACTTCGGGCGCAGGGCTATCCTAAACCTGAGGCAGAATCTGGCCAGTCGCATTCTGGAACTGGAAAAGGACCACATCTACAACAAATACAAAAGCAAGATCGGAGACATTGTAACCGGCGAGGTCTACCAGGTATGGAAAAAGGAAATCCTGATCCTGGACGACGAGGGCAACGAACTGCTGCTGCCCAAACAGGAGCAGATCCCCACCGATTATTTCCGGAAGGGAGATACTCTCCGGGCTGTGGTCTACAAAGTAGAACTTCGCAATAACAATCCGCTGATCATTCTTTCACGTACCTCCCCGGTATTCCTGGAAAGGCTGTTCGAGCTGGAAGTTCCGGAGATTTTTGACGGACTGATTACCATCAAAAAAATTGTCCGTGTTCCGGGGGAACGGGCCAAAATCGCCGTAGAGTCGTATGACGAACGTATTGATCCGGTCGGGGCCTGCGTAGGAATGAAAGGTTCACGCATTCACGGCATCGTCAGGGAACTGCGTAACGAGAACATTGATGTGATCAACTATTCTACTAACATCCAGTTATTTATCCAGCGAGCGCTGAATCCGGCAAAGGTATCCTCTATAAAACTGCATGAAGACACCAAACGGGCCGATGTTTATCTAAAGCCCGACGAAGTATCGCTGGCCATTGGGAAAGGCGGACTTAACATCAGGCTCGCCAGTCAGCTTACCGGCTATGAGATTGACGTGTACCGGGAAATGCAACCCGACGAGGAAGATGTTAATCTGGATGAATTTGCAGACGAAATTGAAGGGTGGATCCTGGATGAACTGAAGGCCATTGGCTGTGATACGGCCAAAAATGTCTTAAGCCTCAGCAGGAACGACCTGATCAAGCGAACCGATCTTGAGGAGGAAACCATAGACGAGCTACTGCGTATCCTCCGGTCTGAGTTTGAATAAAAGAATATGAAATAATTTGCTTAAACTTGCATCGTTTTCAAAGAAAACGGAAAGAAGAAATAACAGATTGGCTATATGAGCATTGGCAACACAAGACTGAGTAAGGTAGCCCGGGAATTCAACGTGGGAATTCAAACTATAGTGGAATTCCTTCACAAAAAAGGCTTTGACGTGAATCCGAATCCGAACA
>JBFWIL010000240.1:0-3982 GCA_050256015.1 Mangrovibacterium sp.
GGACGGAAAGTTCAGCGACAACACATCAGGGGAACAGGTCGATATCAGCTACCCGAAAAAAACATCTCATGCCGTTTCGCCTAAAGCCGGGCTGGTATATCGAATTTCCGAACGCTACCGCTTAAGAACTTCCTTTTCAACCGGTTTTAAAGCACCCAGTATGTATTACCTTTACCGGTCAGCTCCTCACGGGACAACCACCTTCGATCTTGGAAACCCAGATCTGGACCCGGAACGCATGACTTATTCCTTTGAAGCAGGGGGTGATTTCTACCTGAACGATAAGCTTGAGCTTTCTGCTACCTATTATATCTCCCGGTTTAAGGATTTCCTGGATAAAATCAACGTTTCACCGGAGGATGTCCCCGACTATTTCGATCCGGGAGAGGGAGTGGTTGTGCGTCAAAGCGTTAATATTGGGAAAGTCCGGTTACAGGGAGTTGAGGCTCTTTTGAAATATAAAATACAGGACTGGTTAACGGCAACAGCAGGCTATTCGTTTACGGAATCAAAGATCCTCCGGTATGAGATCGATGGAGAGCTGGAAGGCAACGAGCTTGAAGACAATCCAAAGCACCTGTTTAGCGCGGGGTTTTTATTCAATAACCCGAAACTGTTCTCTGCCGGGGTATGGTATAAATATGTCGGTGAACGCTATTCCGATATGGAAAACACGCCGGAAGACAGGATTGACGGATACGGGCTGGTCAGCATGGATATTTCCCGTTCTTTCCTGAAAGAGAAGCTCACGTTGTCCGTATCGGTCAGCAACCTCTTTGACGAGCAATATTACGGTTATTACGGATCCGCAACCAGTTATTATTACGGTGAGCCCCGGGTCATCATGGGAGGCCTTTCCTTTAAATTATGATCCTCATGGATTTACTGTTTTACACCTATTTAACCGTTATCAGTCTGACAGGTGCATTCTCCGGGATGTACCTGCTTTCCGGGATCCCTGCTTTTTCAGGAACCCGGACCTGGCCGGCTGTTTTGGCATTTACTACCTTAAATATGCTGGCAGCCGTGGTTACCGGGTATCTGACACCGGCTTTTCAACTACCGCTGAACGGTAACTGGCTTATTGCCGGGAGTGCACTTTTATACCTGTGGTGCTGGAGCAAACAAGGAAATACAATCCGGTCGTCAGGGCAACGTGCCGGGTTGTTAGCAGGGGCCGTGTTATTCCTGTGGATCGGGTGGCTGTTGCCGGCTGCCGGAAGTCTTCCCCGCGAACGGGATTTTGTTCTTCCTGTTTCAGCCGGGATCGTTATCGCTTTGACCCTGTTCGCAGTAACCCGTATCCGAGGAAATTTTTCCCGGGCAGGTTATATCCTGTCCGTCATGCAGTGTGCATTTGCTGCCTATTATTTGCTGGCCCCCCGCTGGAGCGAACCGTTCGGCACACCCGGCCCGGCAGCCGGAATACCGGCAGGGGCAGTCTCTTCTCCCGGTTCAGGAATTGTCCTGGCAACAGCTTTCATCCTTATTTTCCTGTTTGGCTTATTCAGTAAAAAAATAATAAAAAAGAAAAATTTATGATCCATTATTTCGAGTCATTCCTGTATTTAATATCGGTCGCCTTATTTTACCCGGTGGTTATCGGGTTGTTCCTGTTAACCTGCTGGGTCGTTTTATATGCCGGGCATTTCGTTGGAGAGCTCTTTAACCGCCGGGAAAAAGTCTCCGGCAACACCGACCGTTTTCTGAAATTTGCCGGGGCTGATTTCAAGTCACGGGTACAGAAAAGCAGGTATCCCGACCTGGAAGTCCTTCAGACCATCCGTTCCTGGGAGGAAGTCCGGCTTAAACAACTGAACCGGATCCGCTTCGTGATCCGGACCGGTCCGTCTTTGGGGTTAATGGGTACCCTGATCCCGATGGGAACGGCGCTGTCTTCCCTGTCACAGGGTGATATGCTGGCCATGTCTTCCAATATGGTCACGGCCTTTACGACCACGATTGTAGGCCTCGGATGCGGCACCGTGGCTTATCTCATTTCCCTGGCCGAGGGAACCTGGCTCAGGAAAGAGATGCAGGCCTGCGAAATGTACGGGGAACAACTGGTACTCAGCCTTCAGGAGAAAGTTGTGGATCATGTTCCCGAACATGAAATGGACGAATGTCTTGTCAATTAACTTTAAAAAAATGATGATCATACAGAACCGAAAAAACGAAAGGAATTTTGTCCCTTCCGACGATCCGATGAGCGGTGTTGCCAATCTTTTTGACGCGGGTGTCGTGTTAATTGTAGCGCTGTTGTTTGCCTTGTTTTCCGCGTTCAACATGCTGGATCTTTTTGACCCCGATTCGGAAGTCACCTTCACAAAGAAAAACGATAAGGGAGAAATGCAGATCATCACCAAGAAAGGGAAAGAGATCAAAATTCAAAAGGTTACGGATAAAGAAACACTGGGGAGAGGTACCCGTCTGGGAACTGCCTTTAAACTGGAAAACGGGAAAGTCGTTTATGTTCCCGAGTAAAAAAAAACGTTAATGCCCACAATCATGAGGAAACTGATCATCATTGCCGGCTTATTGCTTTTTATGCCGGGATGGATAGCCGGACAGATAAAGGTCAGCCTGCTGGTTGACGATAATTACGGTCTGGTAATGGATCGCGCCATACAGAAAATCGCGGAAAGCAACCCTTCGTTGAAAGATACTTGCGAGATGAAGACGGTCACTTATTCCCGGTATGCCGACAGCGATTTGTCATTTGTAGAACAGTCCGGCCTGATCTTTGTCTATACGCACAACCCGAAAGTATTTGAGCAGGCAAAGCCCCGGTTGATCAAAGCGATACAGGCAGGCGGAAAGGTCTATGTCATGAACGCTTCACCGGCCGATGAAGAATACCGGAAAATGGGCGTTCGCCTTGACCGGAATATCCTGCAGTATTTCAAGCAGCAGGGAACAGAAAATATCATGAACATGATCCTGTATGGTCTCCGCAAAGACTTCGCCATTCCCTGCCCGTACAGGCAGGTACGCATTTACCCCCAATCGGGAATCTATGACCATGTTCATGACACCATTTATACCAATGTTTCCGCTTTCGAAGAAAATTATCCGGCATATAAGGAAGGAAACCCCTGGGTCGGCATGGTAGTGGGAAAACACGACCTGCTGATGGAACAAAATGAATATATCAAAACACATATCCGTTATATCGAGAATGAAGGATTCAACGTATTGCCTGTCTATGGTTATCCTGCCTCGGGAACAATAAAAAAGTTTTTCCTGGATCAGTCCGGCAATCCCCGGGTAATATCAATTATCGCCATCTCGCTGTGGCACGGCATACGGCCTGAAGATCTGAGGGAGACGTTTCAGGAGACAGGTGTTCCGGTAATTAACTGCATCCAGATCACGGAAACGCGGGAAAAGTGGGAAAGATCACTTACAGGGATCAGTGTCTTTAACCGGGCAAACTTTCTTGCCCTGCCTGAACTCACCGGACAAATCCAGCCGACCGTGACAGCATGCCGGGAACCGGCTTCGGGAAATAAAGACGATTTTCTTCAGAAAACAGCTATCAACAGCCAGGTAAGAAAAATGGTGAACCGGATGAAAGCCTGGTACAACTTACAGGTAAAGCCCAACCGCGAAAAGCAGGTCGCCCTTATTTATTACAGTTATCCTCCCGGCAAGGAAAACATCGGAGCCAGTTACCTGAACGTACTTCCGCAAAGCCTGTTTCAGATCCTTCAGCGGATGAAAGCTGACGGGTACAACCTGGGCGATCAAGGCATCAATGCCGATACCCTGTACCGGCAGGTCATGGCGCACGGGCGGAACGTGGGGAACTGGGCCACCGCGGAGGTCGCAAAACAGGTAAACACCGGCGGGCCGGTACTGGTGCCTGTCAGCCTGTATAAGGCCTGGTATAAAGACTTATCCCCGGCATTCCGGGCCGAGGTCGAACAAAAATGGGGACTTCCCGATACCTGTTCCGTGATGACCTGGAAAAACCGGAAGA
>JBFWIL010000241.1:0-3964 GCA_050256015.1 Mangrovibacterium sp.
CGCCGTATCCGGATATTCCCCCCAGTCGAATCGAAACAGGAGACGGCCCGCTGCTGCCTACAGCCGCAGCCTCTGTACTGGCAACATCCTACCGAGATGAGCTGATGACCAGGCTTCACCTTCGGTACCCGTATTACGGCTGGAATAAAAACAAAGGATATCCAACCTCTGCTCACCGCAAAGCCCTTATGGAGAAAGGTCCCAGTCCGTTCCACCGAATGAGCTTCCGGCTGCAGGAAAATCAGTTGAAGCTGGATTTATAACTTCAACCGGCAGCCCGAAACTGCCGCCATCCCAGATAACTAAAGTTCGATAGGCACCCCGTTGTAAAAATCCAGAATCTTCGACCGGAAAATGTAATCGTATTTGGCCTGGGCCAGCTCACTGGTGGCTTTGGTCAGATTGTTCTTGGCCTGGTTGTATTCCACCGAGTTAACCATGCCCACATTGAATTTCTCTTCCGTATAACGGAAGGCCTCCTTCATCGACTCAACCGCCTTGTTACTGGCGATGTACTTCTTCAGAGCAGCAAAGGCATTGGTATATGCCTGTTCAATTTCCTTGCGCAGCAAATTTTTCGTATTCTGCAGTTCCAGCTCCTGACTTTCGGCCTGCAACTCTGCGTTTTTGATCTGTGTCCGGGTCTGCAGCCTGCTAAATACGGGGATACTCAGATTCAGTCCCATCCCGTAACGTTCATTGTTTTTCAACTGGTCAGAAAAGGAAATCTTTTCTCCGTTCATGTCTTCATATTTGTTGTTGTAAGAGGTGTAATAGTCAAATCCGGCGCTGAGAGTGGGATACAGGCTGCTCCGGGCCAAACTCACCTGCTGCCGGTAACTTTCCAGCCGAAAAGCGGCACTTTTCACCTCGGGACGGTTATTGACGGCATAATCAAAGACCTCTGCCGAACTCAGCAACGAACGGTTGGCCGAGATCACAGGAAGTTCCGGGACAACAATATTAAACTCCTCGGAGGCCGGAAGCTCAAGCAACTGATATAGATCCAGGTAACTTAGCTGCAGTTCGTTCTGCTGGTTAACCAGGTTCAGTTCCTCCTGAGCCTCCTGTGCTTCGATCTCCAGCAGGCTTCCCCTGGCCAGACTGCCGGCATCAACCAGCTTCCGCGTGCGTTCCACCTGAAGCCGGGTCACTTTCAGCTGATCCGCTGCCTCCTGCTCCAGCTCACGGGAGAACAGCACCTGCAAATAAGCAGCAGTCACATTCAGGATGACATCGTCCTTGGCTTTCTGCAAATCTTCCAGGCTGGCCCTGAGGTTGAACCCGGCCACACCGGCCGCCTTTTTCAGTGCCATAGCATTCCAGAGCGTAACATTTGCGCTCAGGCTAGCTCCGGTCTGATTTGAGTTATAATCGGCATAGGTGTTGTCATACTGCAACGAACGCCCAAAATTAAAGCTGTTGGAAAGATTACCGCTAACGGATGGCAGGCGGTCATTCCGGGACTGTTTCAGTTCATTGGTATAATATTCTGTATTAGACTGTTGCTGTAAAATCTGGATATTATTCTCCAGAGCGTAGCCGATGCAGCGCTGCAGATCCCAGGACTGCTGGGCCTGGCCCCCCCCTGCAAGACAAATAGAAAAAACAAAAAACGGCAATCTGAACTTCATAATTCGTGAATTTTATGTTTTCTGAAGGATTAAAAATAGCGGTTCCGTTATCTTTCAGACTCGTCTATCCTTCCTTATTTTGAATCTTTTTCGGATCAATGCGGTCACCCTTAACCTGATCAGTCAGGCTTAAGCCTTCCACAATTTCAATATGAATCCCATCTGAAATACCCGTTTTTACACTTCGTTTTTCATAAATTCCTTCCGCCTCGTCGGTTAACACTTCCACAAAAGCCGAATCGTTTTTGAACCGGAGCATACCCTCCGGAATGACCAGTGCAGAATCCTTGCGCTCCAAAACAATATTGGCATTGGCACTGTAACCGGAACGAATAAACCGGCCCGACTTCAGTGAAACATCGGCCTTGATCTCAAACTGAATGGCTCCGTTTTCCTCTTCGCCCTTGGGAGAAATATAAGCCAGCACGGCATCGAAACGATCTTTTTCAATCGCTCCTATTTCCAGTTCAATAGGCATTCCCTCGTGAATTTTTCCCACCTCCGTTTCATCGACCTTACCCTCGAAAATCATGTCCTGCATATCGGCCACCACGGCAATGGTAGTCCCGTCGTTAAAGGTATTCGACTGGATTACCGAATTTCCCACCTTGACCGGCACGTCAAGCACCATACCGGTAATTGTTGACCTTACCAGCGTATTGGTTGCATTCTGCGCTTTTTTTGTCACTCCGTTCCGGATCAGTTCCAGGTTATTGTCTGCAGCAGAATGCTCTTCCTGGGCCTGCTCATAAGCAACTTTGGCTGCTTTGAATTCTTCAAAGGAAATCACATCGGCATCATACAGCTTCTTCTGACGCTCAAAATCAATCCGGGCATCCTGGAGATTGATATCGGCCTGTTTTAAACGCGACTCGGCCGTATTCAGACTTACCATATCGGGAATAATCTTGATCCGCGCAATAACCTGGTCTTTTTCAACCCGGTCACCGGCTTCTACATAAATTTCATCAATAATTCCGGAGATCTGAGGTTTAATCTCAATTTCCTGACGCGGAACCACAGAGCCGGTGGCAACGGTTTTTCGAACCACATCCGAATAAAACGGATTTCGGTTTTCATACAGTTCGGGCTGCTTTTTCGACTTGTTGTAGAGAAACACAATGGTTCCGACAAAAACCACAAGCAGGAGCACAACTCCCATAATTTTGAAAAACTTCTTCATGTCATTTGGTATCAAACAGTTAATTTATTTCCGGTTTATTCACGGTTATTCATCCCTCAACGCATCAATAGGCTTAATACGAACAGCATGCCGCGCCGGGATCAGTCCCGCTCCGATACCGGCCAGCACAAGCACACTCAGAGCCCCCAGAGCCATTCCCAGATTCACCTGAGGATTCCGGAAAAACACTTCGTCTCCGGCTGCCTCCAGCCCCCTATTCAGCATCTCCAGCAGTCCGACGCCCAGCGACAGTCCGATATATCCCGCCAGAACTGTCAGGAACACACTTTCTGCAACAATATGAAGGATAATCTTTGCAGGCGTTGCTCCAATGGCCCGCTGAATACCTATTTCCTGGGTTCGTTCCCGGATAATCACCAGCATGATGTTGCTTACGCCGATCATACCGGCTATCAGCGTACCGATTCCCACAATCCATGTAAGCAACCGAATCCCGGTAAACAGAGACGTAAACTTCTTAAATTCGGCCTCAATGTTGAACGAACCAACAGCCTGCATGTCTTCGGGAGCAATTTTATGCCGTTCCTTCAGGACGCGTTCCAGTTTCTCCTCCATAAAGCTGACGCTGTATCCCGGCTTGGCCGTAACGGAAAAGAAATGGATTACATTCCCGTAATTGTAAGTGGCCTGCATGGTGGAGAAAGGAATGATAATCGTTTCCTCTTTCTCTTCTCCGCCGATATTGATCCGTGTTTCGGGATGAATAACCCCCACTACCTGAAAATAAACACCGCTCAGCTTCAGATACTTACCAACCGGATCTTCCTCCGGGTCAAACATCATCTCCTGCACCCGCTCGCCTATTACACAAACCTTACGTTTCTTCCATACGTCAATCTCATTCAGCAGGCGTCCGCAAAGAGGTGTCCAGCGGTCTATCTTAAAATAGTCCGGGTAATCGCCATAAATGGTAAAAGCCGCTGAGCGTTCACCCCGTACGGTATTGTCGCCCGACTGTGCCCAACCAAACAACCGGGGTGACAGGTATTCCACTTCAGGCACATGCAGCCGGATGTATTCAATATCTTCGTTTTTATAATCCCATCGTCTTCCCCGCTGAAACCCTTCATAGGGAACACTGGTACGCTCCGTCCAGAAAAAGGCCGAGTTGGTGGCAAAGCCCTTT
>JBFWIL010000242.1:0-3937 GCA_050256015.1 Mangrovibacterium sp.
AGGAGCGTGGATTGTCGGTACGGGATTATACTGTAAAAGTTACGACATATTTTTTACCCGGGGTGTCGCGATGAAAATCATTTGAATATATATAAATGATGTTTAACAGGGTGAGTTAAAAAAACATGGAAGGTAGTCCGGACAATTTTTTAACGTATTTAATTTATTTTCAGCATAAAAGCTGAAGATGTAAAAAAACAGAAAAACAAATTCATACAATGTGATTTATTTTCATATAAGCACAGGCCGGATTGGGGAAATGCCTGCTTTGCTGCTGTTGCAGACCGTATGAGGCGTTTCATTTCCGGCTCAGACAAATTTAACAGAATTCAGAATTTATTCCGGATCAGGAATACAATTTGCAGATTGCATATGACAGATAACCCTCTGACTGGCAAAAGGCCGGTGAAAACTGATATTTCCGGTGTGAAGGTAATAAGACGGGACGGGGTATATCTTTATGTTTACTCTTCCCATCCCGATGCCAGAATATCGGCAATGTGCATGGGCTTGATGGGAAGATGGTGTTTGTTGATATAGCCTTCCAGGTTCATCAGACAGGAAGATTCGGTGGACAGGATATATTCAGCTCCGGTTTTCAGGGCATGTTCCACTTTTTGTTGGGTCATGGCCGATGAAATGGCAGTGAACTTGGTCGAAAAGGTGCCTCCAAAACCGCAACAGGTGTCTGTTTCTTCCATTTCCATCAGTTCCAGTCCGTTTACCCCGGCAAGCAGTTCCCTGGGCTCTTTGCGGATGCCGTACTCCCGGATAGCGGTGCAGGCATCATGATAGCATACCCGGTGCGGAAAGCTGGCCCCGAAGTCGGTAAAGCCGATGCGGTTCACCAGAAAATCGGTCAGTTCGTACAGGCGGTCTTTTAGCTGCAGGAACTCCCGGTGCCTGGGATGATCTTCGGGAAACAGGTGCAGATAGTAATTTTTAATGAAACCGGTGCATGAAGCAGACGGGCTGACAATCAGCTTATCTCCGGAGAAGTCGTTCATGAATTTCCCGGCCAGCTTCCGGGTTGCCTTCCAGTAGCCGCTGTTGTAGGCCGGCTGCCCGCAGCAGGTTTGTTCAGGATTGTAACGGGCCGTGACTCCTGCCTTTTTCAGCAGTTTGATTACGTTAAAGGCTGTCTGGGGGTAGACCTGGTCAATAAAACAGGGAATAAACAAATCGATCGTCATCGGCTGATTCTTTTGGACAAAGATAATTTTTTTCATTCATCTGCCGGCAGCCCGGGAGAATAATCAGGCACTTTCCGGATCTTACGGCTTCTGATCAGTAAAAAAATAAGCGGAGTGAACCTGAAGGAAAGGATTATTGATACTGTAAAAAAGAAAAAGCTGTCCGGAGAAACAGCTTTGGCACGGGAGGAGCGACTCGAACGCCCGACACCTGGTTTTGGAGACCAGTGCTCTACCAACTGAGCTACACCCGTATTTTTTATGCGATGCAAATATAGCAATAAGTTACAAAACACCTAAAACAATTTTGCCATTCCTGCAAAAATTCCCGGGGGTATTGTTCATTATTCCATACCCCGGGACTGATGCCTGTTTTTCCCCCGGAAAACCTGCATAACTTCGGGAAACGGGCTCAGGGCACGTTCGAAAATGCCCAGCGAATAGGCTATGCTGAGTCCGTAGTTGGTCAGCGGAACCCCGGCTTGCCTGGCCTTAAGGATACGGGAAAGCATTTCCCGGCGGTTCCACATGCAGGCCCCGCAGTGGATGATTAGCCGGTAGGTCCGGAGATCGGAGGGAAAGTCATGCCCCCGCATGTGGGTGTACTGCAGTACACCGCCTGCATAGCGGTTTAGCCAGCGGGGAATTTTGACGGTGCCGATATCGTCTTCAATAGGATGATGCGTGCAGGCTTCGGCGATCAGCACCCGGTCTCCGGCCCTGAGCCGGTCAATACACAATGCCCCGCGTACCATTTCGGTGAGGTCGCCCTGGTAGCGGGCCATGAGTATGGAGAATCCGGTGAGCGGAATGTTTTCAGGGGTGCATTCGGCTACCCGGGCAAACGCCTGACTGTCGGTTACCACCAGGCGGGGCGGACTTTTTAGCCGGTTCAGCGCTTTTTTAAGCTGGTTGTCCCTGACTACCAGGCAACAGGCATTTCCGTCGAGCAGGTCGCGTATGCTTTGTACCTGGGGCAGGATCAGCCGGCCTTTCGGTGCTTCCTTGTCAATGGGAACCACCAGTACGGCCAGTTCTTCCGGACCTACCAGGTCGGAAAGGATGGCCGGCCGGTTGATAAAGGAATCGGGTGCCTGCCTGAGAATCATCTCCCTGAGGCTGTCTGTTCCGCCCGGACGGATGGCTGAACTGGTTACAACAGGAACCTTTCTCCCGGCCAGAACACCGGGCAGTTTTCCGGAAGCAGGAAACAGGTCCGATTTATTCAGTACGACAATGACCGGGATTTCCTGTTTCTGCAATTTTTGGAGCAGGCTTTCCTCAAAAGGACCCCAGTCGGCTGCCGTAGAAACCAATACGGCCAGGTCGGTGCGGTCGATCACGACCAGGGTACGGCCGATCCGTTGTTGCCCCAGCGCGCCCGAATCGTCTATTCCGGCCGTGTCGATAAACAGTACCGGACCGAACGGGAGCAGTTCCATGGGTTTTTCCACCGGGTCGGTGGTGGTGCCGGCCACATCGGATACGATCGACACTTCCTGACCTGTAAGGACATTCAGCAGGGACGACTTCCCCACATTACGACGGCCAAAAAGACCGATGTGCAGCCGAAAGGATTTGGATGACTTCATTTTGTGTTGTTTACCTGCGAAAGGTACAATCTTCGGAGCATAAAAAAAACCTGGCCTGTTTCCGGATTTCACTTAACGTACCGGAGCCGTGACTTATGCCAGATGTAAATCTTACGGCCGGGACAAGAATTAGCAAAACACGTCCAGCTGACCTTCTTTTACACGGTCGACCAGCTTGCGGGCCCGCCGCGCAGCTATGCCGTCCATGCCGGACTGGATTTCTTCAACCAGCCGTTCGCCTTCATCTCTGGTTTTTGGAGAAGCATAGTGCATAAGGTATTCCATAAAGCTGGACAGGGCGTTGGGACCGCAGTGTTTTTTTATTTCTCCGGGTTTGGCCAGGTCCATAAAATCCTGGCCGGTTCTTCCAAGCCGGTAGCAACCGGTGCAGAAGGAGGGAATATACTTCAGCCGTATCAAATCGCGGATTACTTCCTCCAGCGAACGGTGGTCTCCCAGAAAGAACTGCCCGGATTCTTTTTGGTCGTCCCGGTAGCCGCCCGGATTGGTGCGGCTACCGGCCGAGATCTGGGATACTCCGAGCTGAAAGGTTTCCCGTCGTATGGCTTCGTTTTCACGGGTAGACATGATGATTCCCGTATAGGGGACAGCCAGGCGCAGGATGGCCACAATTTTCAGAAACTCCCCGTCGCTGACCGCATAAGGGGGGTGGGAGGCCAGATCGGAGCCGGTGGCCGGCTCCATGCGCGGAACGCTGATCGTATGGGGACCCACCCCGAAAGTCTGTTCCAGATCGCGTATATGCTGCATCATGGACAGCAGCTCAAAACGGTAATCATAAAGTCCGAACAGGGTACCGATGCCCACATCGTCAATACCGGCTTCCATGGCCCGGTGAATGGCTGTTGCCCGCCAGTTATAATCGGCCTTTTTCCCGGCGATATGCACTTGCCGGTATGTATCCCGGTGGTATGTCTCCTGGAAAAGCTGATAGGTTCCGATATGAGCGGTTTTGAGGTGCCGGAATTCTTCCACCTTCAGCGGGGCAATGTTCACGTTAACCCGTCTGATCCCTGCGTTATTGTGCCGGGCTTTATATATGGAACCGATGGCTTCCAGTATATAGCTGAGCCCTTTTTCGTTATAATATTCCCCGGCAACCAGAAGAATTCGCTTGTGTCCCTGACAGAG
>JBFWIL010000243.1:0-3937 GCA_050256015.1 Mangrovibacterium sp.
AGCGGGCATCGATCACCTCGGCACTCATGCCATACTTCTCCTGAAGCATGTCGGCCGCTTTCAGCGCCCGGTAAAGTGTAGCCCCGATACTGAGGATGGTCACATCCTCGCCCTCACGTTTCACGTCAGGCTCTCCGAACGGGATCTCATAATAGCCTTCGGGAACCCCGCCTTCGTGAAACTGCTCGCCGATATCGTAGATCCGCTGACTCTCGAAGAAAATCACCGGATCGGTTCCCTGAAGAGCCGAATTCATAAGCCCCTTGGCATCATAAGGAGTTGCCGGGAACACCACCTTCAGCCCGGGAATATGAGCCGGCAGAGCCGTCCAGTCCTGCGAGTGCTGAGCCCCGTACTTGGAACCCACGGAAACACGGAGCACCACAGGCATCTTGATCACATTTCCGCTCATCGCCTGCCATTTGGGCATCTGGTTGAATACCTCATCGCCGGCACGCCCCAGAAAATCGCAGTACATAATCTCGGGAATCACCCGTCCGCCACACATGGCATAACCAATGGCCGTTCCCACGATGGAAGCTTCCGAAATCGGTGAGTTGAACAGCCGGTGGTAAGGAAGCGCCTCGGTCAGTCCTCTGTACACGGCAAAAGCACCGCCCCAGTCACGGTTTTCCTCACCGTAGGCAATCAGGGTCGGATCCTTGTAAAAGCGGTCAATGACAGCTTCGAAGATGCCATCACGCAATCCGTAGGTTTTGATCTTGGAATAAGGTTTCCCGGTGGCATCAAAGGCAAAACGTTCCTTCCTGGCCAGCTGTTGTACCCGCGGATTGTCGGCCATCGGATGGTTCACTTCAGGTTCGCGGTCTTCCATGCGTTCTGCAGACTGGCCGGAGAACATCATCTCACCGATCAGTTCAGAATGTTTATCCAGATCCATATGAGGCGATACAGCATCGTCGATAGCCAGTTTCAATCCCCAACTTACCAGCTCCACAGTTCCTTTCCTGATGCTATCCAGTTCTTTTTCCGAAGCGATACCAGCTTTCACCAATTCCTGTCCGAACCAGCGGATAGAATCAACGGCTTCCCATGCTTCGATTTCCTCCCTGGTACGATATGATGATGCATCGGAGGGAGAATGGCCGCTGAAACGATAGGTCAGCACATCGAGCAATACCGGTCCGCATTTTTCCTTCAGCACTTCCCGCTTGCGACGGTATGCATCGATCACGGCCAGCGGATTGTATCCGTCCACCCGCTCGGCATGCAGCTGGTCGGCATTCAGTCCGGCCCCGATCCGGGCGGCAATATTGTACCCCATGGTTTCTCCCGAGGTTTGTCCGCCCATACCGTACTGGTTGTTCATAATGTTGATGATCAGCGGCAGTCCGCCTTTCATTTCATCATCCCAGAGTTCCCGGAACTGGTCCATGGTGGCAAAGGTAAGCCCTTCCCAGACCGGCCCGCAGGCCATGGCAGCATCGCCGATGTTGGCCACCACAATCCCCTCCTTGCGGTTTACTTTTTTATAGAGAGCTGCCCCCACGGCAATGTCGCCCGAACCGCCTACGATAGCATTGTTCGGATAAACGCCGAAAGGCGTGAAGAAAGCATGCATGGAACCGCCAAGTCCGCGGTTAAAGCCGGTTTCCCGGGCAAAAATCTCGGCCAGTGTTCCGTAGATCAGAAAACGTATGGCCAGTTCCTTGACGGAACCCATAAAATTGGCTTTTACCGGAGCAAAAGTCTTCCCGTCAAAATGGCTTTCCATAATTTGCGTGAGCTGATCATCACTAAGCTTATGAATGGCCGACATGCCTTTGGCCAGAATCTCTCCGTGCGAACGGTGCGATCCAAAGATAAAGTCTTCCACCCCCAGGGTGTAGGCCATTCCCACAGCTGCCGCTTCCTGTCCTATTGACAGGTGAGCCGGTCCCGGATGATTATAGGGAATGCTGTTGTATTCGCCCTTAACCTTGATCTCGTTGATCATGGTCTCGAACTCGCGGATAACCACCATGTCGTGGTAGATCTGCAAAAATTCTTCACGGGAGAAATTGGCTTTCTCCTCTTCAATACGCTTGTTGTATTGATTGACAGGAATCGGACTGAAGCTTACTTCACCGGCTTTCCTGACCTCTTTGGGATCAATAAATTGTGTTTTCGGCATATAAAAAGCAGATTAAAACTGAAATATCGTTTCTTTAATAATTTCACTCACCGTAGGATGCGGAAAGACAATTTCCTGCACATCCTGCACGCGAAGCTGAGCTTCGATCAGGGCACAGGCTCCCCATATCATTTCGGAGCAGGCTCCCCCGACCATGTGTACTCCCAGTATTTCTCCGTATTTTCTCCCGGCAACAACCTTACAGAAGCCGTCTTTACCTTCATTTTCAGCTACAAAACGTCCGGCATATGCCATAGGCAGGCGCCTTATCTCCACCTCCACGCCTTTGGCTTTGGCTGCCGACTCGGTCAGTCCGACCCCTGCTACTTCCGGATGAGTGTAAACCACTCCCGGGATAGCCTCATAACGCATCACATCACGGCGTCCCAGCATGTGGTTGACGGCAACCTCTCCTTCCCTGCTGGCCGTATGGGCCAGCAGGGAAAAGCCGTTGACATCGCCAGCCGCATACACATCGGGTATATTGGTGCGGCAGTAACGATCCACCGGAATACCTTTGGGAGAAAACTGCAGCCCGATGTTTTCCAGTCCGATACCCGCCACATTGGGCCTGCGCCCCACCGACAGCAGAACCTGTTCACCGGTAACCGACTGCTCCTTCCCGTTCTGCTCAAAGATCACTTCCTTCCCGTTAAGCCGGGTAACCCGGGCATTCAAAAAATAACCGATGCCCCGTCTGGTAAACTCCTTACGTACAAAGGCGGCAATATCTTCATCCACCCCGGTAAGGATCTCGGGCAACATCTCAATGACAGTAACTTTGGAACCCATGGCATTGAAAAAGTCGGCGAATTCGGTGCCGATCACTCCGCCGCCGATGATAACCAAACTTTCCGGCAAGCTTTTCAGTTGCAGGATCTCCCGGTTGGTAAGAACCCGGGCAGGATCCAGACCGGGAATGGGCGGCACTGCAGCCTCGGAACCCGAACAGATCAGCAACCGGCCGGCCAGGTATTCTTGTCCTCCTGCCGTGACGGTGATCTGTCCACTCAGTTTTTCCCGGATCACGGCATCGGCCATGACAACTTCGGCTTTAGCATGTTTCATCTTGGCCCCCACACCGGCCACCAGCTTATGCACCACCTTATCCTTGCGCTTCATAATCTTGCCAAAGTCGGCCGAGATATTTTCGGCCTGTACCCCGTATTTTGCAGCCTCCCTGGCTGTTTCCAGCACCTTGGCCGAATTCAGCAAGGTCTTGGTGGGAATACAGCCCTCGTTCAGGCAAACCCCACCCAGGGCCCGCTTATCAAAGATGACCACGCTCATTCCTTTGGCACCGGCCCGTTCCGCGGCAACATAACCAGCAGGTCCGCCGCCGATAACTGCTAAATCAAATATTTTACTCATCTTTTACAAACTCAGATTTTCCAACTGATCTTTAATTTCTTTCAGGAAAAGGGTGGCTTCCCCTCCGTCAAGGGCCCGATGATCATAGGTAAGCGACAATCCCATCATGGGAACGAAACCATACAACCCGTCTCCCAGATCTTTCGGCCGGGGAACGATGGTACAAACCCCCAGGATGGCCGTCTGCGGCAGGTTGATCACGGGCGTGAACATCTCCACACCGTAATTACCCAGGTTGGAAACCGTAAAGCTGGCCGCCTCGGGTTTCAGCAACTCCGGATCCACATTGCCCTTGCGGCTCTGGGCCGCCACGGCAGACAGCTGGGCAGAAAGGCCCTCAATCGACAGGTCGTCTGCATTTTTTACCGCCGGCACCATGAGGCCGCGATCGGTATCCACTGCCAGTCCGAGATGCACCTTCTTAAACCAGCG
>JBFWIL010000244.1:0-3935 GCA_050256015.1 Mangrovibacterium sp.
TTATTTTTATTATTTTTATGTCAACAGATAATAAGGGAGTTGGA
The DNA here is from genome assembly GCA_050256015.1 of Mangrovibacterium sp. GTDB lineage: Bacteria > Bacteroidota > Bacteroidia > Bacteroidales > Prolixibacteraceae > JBFWIL01. Next base: position 45 of record JBFWIL010000244.1, read on the forward strand.
TTTAAAGAAATCGGAAATACGCTTAATCAGAGATTTCATGGAAGGAAATGACAAGGCCTTTGAAAAATTGTTTGAAATCTATCACAGACGACTCTATGCCTTCGTTCTTGGTCTTACCCATTCCAAAGAAGACAGTGAAGAGATTGTTCAAAATGCTTTTATCAGGATATGGGAAAACAGAGCACAGTTCAAGGAAGAATATCCGTTTGATGCCTACCTCTTCTCCATTGCCCGCAATGCTTTTTTAAATTACAACCGGAAAAATATTAACCGCCGTATTTTTGAAGAGCATTTTGAAATCTATACAGAACTGTCTCAAGAAAGTACTGATCAGTATGTTTTGTTTAAGGAAACCAAAACAATTATCGAAACCCTGATCAATGCCATGCCTCCCAAACGACGCGAAATCTTTATCCTGCAAAAAATAGAAGGCTTGTCACGAAAGGAAATCAGTGAGAAGTTAAACATATCTGTTGTTACAGTTGACAGCCATCTTTTAAAGGCTAACAAACAATTTGTCGACGGATTGAAAAAATTTAACATTCTTGTGCTCATTACCATGCTAAATCTTTGCCATGCACTCGATCCCGAACAGCAATCCTTCCTGTTTTCCTTAGGGATGCTTGCCCGTCTGAAGGATGAGCGCAAAAAGCTTAAGCATATCGTCTGAACAAATCCGGTTTTAACCGTTAAATAAAGGTTATAAAACATGTCTTCTCATTCCGGGCTGACTCATAGTTTTTTTGTTTTCAGGTGTATTCCCTATGTAAAGCCCGGCTATGAACAAGAATAAGAATCATATTTCGCTTTTACAGGACTTTCTTCATCACCGTAAAATGAGTTCTTCCGAGTTAAAACTGCTTTTTAAGTTGTACAACAGTGAAAAAGGGCAGGCCGGAATAAAAGATGAGCTCGAAGAATATTGGTCATCCTTTCCCTGTAATACAGGAACGGGCAACGAAGTTGATTCTGAAAAGATGAAGAAGGCAATCTTCTCTGTCATTCGCTTGAAAAGACATTTTATTCTATTGAGATACAGACAGTTTTATCAGTGGACAACCGCGGCAGCAGCAGTTTTGCTTGTTGCCCTGCTCATATCGGCTGCTTTTTTCCTTGATATTAGTCTAAAAAACAAAGGGAATATGGCTTCCCTGAGTGAAGTAGTTGCTCCGGCAGGTTCTCTGAAAAAATATCAGCTTCCCGATGGTACCAAAGTATGGCTCAGTCCAGGTTCTTCCATGATTTATTCTGAAGACATGTTAACTCAGAAAATCCGGGACGTCCGTCTTTGGGGACAGGCCTATTTTGAAGTAGCAAAAAATTTGGGAAGTCCTTTTGTCCTTCAACTGGGAGACATCGGACTGAAGGTAACAGGTACCCGATTCAACGCTTCCAATTATAAGGACGATCCTTATGTTGAAGTGTATCTGGAACGCGGAGCTGTCCGACTTTTTGAAGGAAACTATGCTGAGGCGGAGGATTTTATACAAATCGAACCAGGGCAACTGGCTCACTATCAGAAAGGAAGTCAAAACTATAAAATAGAAAAAGTCAATGGTCAGAAATATACATCCTGGATCCGGGGTATTCTTATGTTCCGCGACGATCAGATGTCGGATGTTTTCAGATGCATGGAAAGATGGTACAACGTCAAAATTGTCGTTGAAAATCCCCGTATCAACAATTACCGGTACACGGCAACCATCAAAAGCGAAAGTCTGGAAAAGATTCTTCAACTGATCGAATATACCTCACATCTTGATTGTGACCTGATTCAGGGGAATAAACAGGATGAGAAACAAACAGTATTGATAACCAATAAAAAATGAATATGCCCATGAATTAAAAAACAAAAAAGGAGGTGTGTAAACACCTCCCGTTTTTCTCAGAGCCGGTGCAGCTTCCAACTTCCCGACTCCAATTCATTTGAACGTTAAAAATTCAAATCATGACGAAATTATGAAAAAAAACTGTTTAATGACTATTTCCATCCTAAATCGGGTATGGAAATTAAAATTTTTGAGACTTATGAGAATAACAGTAACTATCTTTCTGTTAGGAGTATCACAGGTTATGGCCTTTTCCTCTTATTCTCAGAATATCCGTCTATCGCTGAATCACTCGAATACGACTATTCGAAAGGTATTGGAAGATATTGAGGACAAGACCGACTTCTATTTTATGTACAACAGTGAGTTCGTTGATGTTGAACGGAACGTAAGTATCCAGGTCAGTGAACGAACCATCAGTGATGTGCTCAATATTCTGTTTGCCCATACGGGCATTCAGTTTAAAATTGAAGACCGTCAGATTGCGTTAACTGAGAATACGTATAACCTGCGGACGCTTCAACCCAGGCAGTTTATTACGGTGACCGGAATTATTACCGGAACCGGAGGGAATCCGGTTCCGGGAGCAACAATCGTTGTGAAAGGAACGACCAACGGCACCATCAGCAGTGCTGACGGAAGCTTTATATTAAGAAATGTTCCGGGCAATGCCATTATGGTCGTTTCTTTCGTAGGTATGAAAACAAGAGAAGTGGAAGTGGCTAATCAGCAGGTCATCAAGATTGTACTGGAAGAAGAAACCATTGGTCTGGAAGAAGTGGTTGCCATCGGTTATGGCGTACAGAGAAAGAAACTGACCACCGGTTCAACGATCCAGGTAAAAGGAGACATCATTACCAGACAAAGTACGGTTTCGCCAATGACTGCCCTGCAGGGACAAACGCCCGGGGTGTCGATTATCAAATCGACTGGCGAACCTGGTGCCGGATTCAAGGTCAATATCCGCGGAATGGGTACTATCGGAAACTCGGAACCGTTAATTGTAATCGACGGGGTGCCCGGTGGAAGTCTTGATTACCTGAATCCCACGGATATCGAATCGGTCGATGTCCTTAAAGATGCTGCTTCTGCCGCTATTTACGGTTCACGGGCCGCCAACGGCGTCATCCTGGTGACGACCAAACGCGGAGCCAACTCAGGTAAAAAAGCAAATATTAATTACGACGGTTACTATGGATGGCAAAACCTGTATAAAAAACTTCCGCTTTGCAATGCCCAGGAATATGCACTTTTATTAAGTGAAGCACGGGTAAACAGCGAACAATCACCGCTCGATTTTGCCGGTCTTGTTCCTGACTGGGACAAAATTGAAAGCGGAACATGGAAAGGGACAGACTGGCTCGACGAACTGGTCGTTGATGACGCCCCCATGCAAAATCATTCCCTGACCATCTTTGGCAATACCGATATATCCAACTATTCAATGGGCATGACCTTTACCCGTCAGGAGGGTATCATGGGAGCTTCAGTCGCTTCAAAATACGACCGGTACAATTTCCATTTAAATACCGACTACGAGTTGATCAAAAACGCGACCAACACCTTCGACATATTAAAAGTCGGTGAATCGATCAGGTATTCCTTTACTGACAAAAGGGGTATCGGAACCGGCAATCAGTACTGGAACGATATCTTCAGCGCTTCCGTTGCCAGTCCTTTCCTTCCCATGTATGCCACGGAAGAGGATGATGAAGCTTACCCTTACCATTATGCCATACCCTGGAATATGCAGGAGGCAAACCCCATAGCCTCCATGATTTATAACCGCGGACAAAACAAAACCAAAACCCATAACCTCGATGCCAACCTGTATTTGGAAATACAGCCGATCCAAAACCTGATTCTGAAAAGTTCATTTGGATACAGGTATTCATCCAATTCATACCGTTCCTATACACCCGAATATAGTTTGAGTTCCACCTCCTTCAAGTCGCCCGACGAGGTTTCCCAAAATATGGATACCGGTCATAACTGGTCGTGGGAGAACACAATTTCCTATAGCTTTAAGTTCCGGGAAGACCACTCTTTCTATGTTTTAGCA
>JBFWIL010000245.1:0-3894 GCA_050256015.1 Mangrovibacterium sp.
TGAGTCTGTTCGGGATGGATTTCAAAAAAAGCGGGGCCCTGCACGAATATTATGAACCCGAAACCGGCACCCCCTTGTTAAACAAAGGATTCCAAAACTGGAACTATCTGGTGATCAATATGCTGGCCTGGATGGAAGGACGGACAGTCGTGGAAGAATTTTAATAAGACATCATCCGAACTTATGCTTCAGAAATGCTTTCCATAGACAATCTTGTGATCTCCATAATCATAAAAATCGGGCAGTTCGCTGATATTCCGGTAGCCTTGCTTCTGATAAAACATACGGGTTGCAAAGTATTCCGGTCTTGAAGAGGTTTCAATCCAGATATTTATTCCCTGCATGCCGGTGATTTTTTTCTCGGCCAGCTGTAGCAATTCAGCGCCAAGTTTCCTTCCCTGACACGCTTTTGCCACTGCTATCCAGTATACATCCCAACTGGCCCGGGTACAGGGTGTCGGTCCGAAACAGATATAGCCCAACACCCGTTCGTTATGCTCGGCCACGATAAAATAATACCCGGAAGCCTCTCCCTGTTTCAGACAGCAATCGGCAAGTTCCAGGGCTACTTTTATTTCACTATCATAAAATACGGCTGTTGATCTAAGCACCCGATCAAAGGCAGCCGGATCGGTTTTCTTCAGTTGATTTCGGTAATTCATGTTCAGCATGGATTTTGCACGGCCTTCCGGCCTGAGGATTCCTGTTTTTTTTATTCCGGACATACCGTATTTTTATTCTGCCGGATTATTCAGCGGCAAACAGGCAATAATTTCCCGGATACCTTCCGGAATACTTAATCCGCCTGCCAGAAGGGCGGCAACAAATCCACTGTCAGGTGAAATACAGGGATTCCCATTGATTTCCAGCACCGAGGGTTCTCCGGCTTCCGACAATCTGAAGTCGACGCGGAAATAACCGGAAAGCCGAAAAACATCCCCGCATTGTCCGGCGAGATGGATCAGCTTCTTTTCCAGTTCCGGTTCATTTTTCAGGGTATTAAACTGCCTGGAGGTATGCCGGTATTCAAACGACTGTTCTTCCCACTTGGCCCTGTACCCCAGCACCTGTTCCTTCCCGGGAGGAAACCGGTCATAGATCATCTCGGCCACCGGCAGAATACGGTAATTCCCCGGCTTTCCAACCACACTCAGATTAAACTCGCGCCCACCCAGAAATTCTTCCACAAAATAAGCATCCGGGCTCAGTTCAGGAAGTATGGCGAGCATTTCCGGATCGTTACCCAGGAAAACCGCATCTTCATCCAACTTTACCGATCCTTCTTCTGCTCCCGGTTTAAGGATATACTTTTTCGCTGCATCCAGCCGGCAAGCAGCTTCTCCCGGGGAAAACCAGCAGGGAGTGGCAATTCCATGCTGTAGCATGATGCGCTTAGCCAGGGGTTTCCGTGTAGTAAGAAACAGTCCTTCATCCGACACCCCGGTATAGAGGATCTGCCAGGAAGCCAGGATGGAAGGCACCAGGTGCAACAGTTCACTTCGGCCAAATACGCTTTCCACCAGATTAAACACAAAGCCGGGGGAAAGCTCTTTTACCCGCCGCAAATCGTCATATAAGTCGGTACCCACCTCCCGGACCTGGCAGGCATACCCCAATCCGGTCAGGGCAGCCTTAACAAATTCCGCCTGATCCAGCACATCGCGCTCATCGGGAGCAGCATGCGGTTCCAGCCGGTTGTACAGAATAATTGCCAACGAATTCATAATTCCGGAGGATTACAGCAAACCGCTTCAGATTTGGTATACAGGCCCTGAGCAAAACTTCTGTCCGTAAAAGTCAAAGTGCGGCCAAAGATCCGTCTTTCCGCAGCCTGCACAATGGTTTCAATCAACCGGTTAAAGTCCACTCCGTTTAAACGGGCCAGTATAGGCAGGTCGGAATCTCTATAATTTAATCCGGCAAGGGGATTAATCTCAATAAACTCCGGCATACCTTCTGCATTCAGTTTCATATCGACCCGGCCCCCGTCGCGGGCACCGGTTGCCTTCCAAACCCGGAGAGCCAGAGAAGCACACCGGGCTCCCAGTTCTCCGTTCACAGGCCGATAGTCCACAAGCGACTCGTAGTTTTGCTTGGTCTCATAGGAATAAACGGCAGCAGTCCGGGGGCTGAATCTCACTTCCATAATCCCGACTACCCGGGCCTCTTCGCCGTTGCCGACCACCCCCACGGTAAATTCCCTGCCCGGCAGATAAGCTTCTACCAGCACAGGCTGAAGAAAACGCTCCAGCAAGTTGCGGCATACGCGCCTATAATCTGCCTCGGTATATACCAGCGAATGCTCGTTGATCCCCTTCCCGGTGCCCTCCGCCACCGGCTTGACAAAAAGCGGAAAGGCAGGCCGCGACTGCAACAGTCCGGCTTCATTCTCCACCACACAAAAGTCGGGTGTCGGAATACCGGCATCGCGCACAACCCGCTTGCAAAGCGCTTTATTCAAAGAAAGGGCCAGAGTAGCCGGCCCGGAAAACAGGTAGGGAATCTGCCATGCATCCAGCAGAGCGGGAACCAGTGACTCCCTGCCGTCTCCGTATATGCCCTCGCAGATGTTAAACACCATATTCCAGCGTTCTCCCGCCAGCAATCGCTGCATCAGGGCACGAACATGACCAATCCGTTCCGTTTCATAACCCAGTTGCTGCAGGGCCTGTTCGATACCCGCTATCGTCTCTTCCTTGTCCAGCTCGGCCGTTTCTTCTGCCGAATACCCCATAGCCAGATAGGCTGACCGTAAATCATAGGTAAGTCCAACCTTCATCCTGACAAACCTCCATTGATTACTCCGCATCGGGATAGTAAAAAAGTTTTCCCTCGTAATTCTTCAACACCACATTCCCGTTCTTCCGCCCCTGAAAATAACCGGGAAGCAGCGGTATTTTTCCGCCTCCCCCGGGAGCATCAATAACATAATGAGGAATAGCATAACCCGATGTAAACCCTCGTAGTCCGCGGATAATCTCCAGCCCTTTGCACACCGGAGTCCTGAAACCTGCCGAACCGGGAATCGGATCGCACTGGTACAGGTAATAAGGTTTGACCCTGATTCGCAGCAGTCCCTGCATAAGCCTTTTCATAACCTCCACCTCATCGTTAATACCCTTCAGCAGAACCGTCTGGCTGCCCAGCGGGATGCCGGCATCGGCCAGCCTGGCGCAGGCCGATGCCGTTTCGGGCGTCAACTCTCCGGGATGCATAAAATGTATGCTTATCATCAATGGATGGAACTGTTTCAGCATGCGCGTAAGCGAAGAGGTAATGCGCTGGGGTAAAACAACGGGAACCTTGGTGCCAATGCGCAGAATCTCCACATGCGGTATCATGCGCAAGCGCATCAGGAGTTCTTTCAACAGTTTATCGGACATGGTCAGCGGATCTCCTCCAGAAATGAGCACATCCCTGATTTCCCGGTGTTGACGGATGTATGCAATGGCTGCTTCCCACTCGTGGTTAAAATGAACCTTTTCCCTGGCCACCAGATGAGTTCGCGTACAATACCGGCAATATGCCGAACAGAATCCGGTTGCCAGGAACAGCACACGGTCGGGATAGCGGTGCACCAGATGGGGTACAGGCATAGAAGCCTCCTCGTGCAACGGATCGGACTGTTCGCCCCTTGAAATTTCCAGTTCTCCCTGACCGGGGATCATGGCCTTGCGGATGGCATAGCCATTCTCCGGATCTGAAAGCAAAGAAGCATAATAAGGAGTGATACGAAAAGGAAGGTGTATTCCGGAGGAAAAGAAAACCTGTTTCCCGGCACCGGACAGATCAAGCACGGAGGAAAGTTGTCTGAGTGAAGTGAAACTGTTTCGGATTTGCCACTTCCAGTCGTTCCATTCCCGCAGAGTAACTCCCGGAAAATGTCTTTGCAGA
>JBFWIL010000246.1:0-3883 GCA_050256015.1 Mangrovibacterium sp.
TGCAATCGATTGCATCTTTTTAAAAATTATTGTAGATTTGTTGAACAAACTGTTTGCGTATCAGGTAATATTTTTATAATAAATCAGTAAATAAAAACAATTATGGCAGTAAATTTTGAAGAAAGGTATTCGTATCATCCGGAAGATTTCAAGCATTATGATACGGCCCGTATAAGGAAGGAATTCCTTATGGAAAAGGTGATGGAAGCGGATCAGATCAATATGGTGTATTCCCATATCGAACGCTTTATTGTTGGAGGAGCTGTACCGGTAAAGAGCCCGTTGAAACTGGAAGCTGTGGATGCACTTAAGGCAGATTATTTCTGCGAACGCAGGGAAGTTGGAATCATGAATGTGGGCGGTGCCGGAAGCGTTATGGTAGACGGTGCGGAATACGTGCTTGAATTTAAAGATGCCTTGTATATCGGCAGGGGAGCAAAAGAAGTGATCTTCAAATCGGCCGATGTCCAAAAGCCGGCCCGTTATTATTTTAATTCGGCTCCGGCCCACAAGGCTTTCCCGACAAAGCAGATCACGCTGAAAGAAGCCAATGTGCTGCATATGGGATCGCTGGAATCATCGAATGAAAGGAATATTAACCAGCTGATGATCAACTCTGTGGTGGAAACCTGCCAGCTGCAGATGGGAATGACCGAGTTAATGCCCGGAAGTGTATGGAACACCATGCCGGCACATACCCACAGCCGCCGGAATGAAGCTTATTTCTATTTTAATGTGCCGGAAGGACAGGCCGTTTGTCATTTCATGGGACAACCCCGGGAAACCCGCCATATCTGGATGGATAACGAACAGGCTGTGATTTCACCCAGCTGGTCAATCCATTCTGCTGCCGGCACCAGCAATTACATTTTTATTTGGGGAATGGCCGGGGAGAATCTGGATTACGGTGATATGGACGTGGTTAAGCCCTGCGAACTCAGGTAATATTATTGGAAAAACAACAGCAAATTTGTTACATACTTAAGTTTAAAATACGATGAACGATTTATTTGTCAAGGAACTATTTGACCTGACCGGTAAGGTGGCTCTCGTTACAGGCGGAACCCACGGAATTGGTATGGCCATTGGAAAAGCACTCGGCAAAGCCGGAGCGAAAATTTGTGTCAATGACCTGTCCGAAGAAAAATTACAGGCTTGCAAAGCCCAGTACAAGGAAGAAGGCATTGAGGTTTATGCTCTTCGTTTTGATGTAACCGACGAAGCCGATGTGGATCGCGGAATCAGCCAGATTGAAAAGGAAGTGGGAACCATAGACATTCTGGTAAACAATGCCGGGATCATTAAACGGATTCCTATTCTTGATATGCCTGTCGGAGACTACAAACAGGTGATTGACGTTGACCTGGTGGCTCCGCTGATCGTTTCAAAACGGGTTGCCCCCAATATGATCAGGAAACGTTCTGGTAAGATCATCAACATGTGCTCTATGATGAGTGTATACGGAAGGAATACGGTGTCTGCCTATGCTTCGGCCAAAGGCGGACTAAAACTGTTAACGGCCAATATGTGTTGCGAGTGGGCGAAATACAACCTGCAGATCAACGGAATAGGACCAGGTTATATCGTGACCTCGCAAACCGGTCCCATCCGGGAAAACGGCCATCCTTTCAATGATCTGGTGATGACGCGAACACCGGCTGCACGTTGGGGAGATCCGACTGATGTTGGTCATGCTGCACTGTTCCTGGCTTCCAGGGCCAGTGATTTTGTAAACGGACATGTGCTGTACGTTGACGGCGGCATCCTGGCCAACTTCGGTTATGTCAAAGGGGAAAACGATATTTAGTCAGCCGGAAAGAAACAGTCTGCCGTAACTTTTCATCCGCTAGACGATTCCGAACGAAATTCAAAAGGGCTGTATCCAAAATGGTGCAGCCTTTTTGTCTGTTATTGTTTTATCTTTAAGGCTTAATATCTAAAAGTCGCGTTTATGGCGTTAAACTACATCTGGGTTTTTTTCTTTTTGATTGCCTTCGTGGTCGGACTGATCAGACTGCTTTTTCTGGGAGATGCGGATATATTTCCGGCCATGATGAATTCCACTTTTGAGATGGCCGGAACAGGATTTGAGATTTCCATCGGGCTCACCGGCGTGCTGACCCTGTGGATGGGTATCATGAAGATAGGGGAGGAAGGCGGTATTGTCAGGGTATTCTCCCGGCTGGTTGGTCCGTTTCTGAGGAAACTTTTTCCCGAACTGGGAAAGGATCATCCGGCATACGGTCCCATACTGATGAATATTGCCGCCAATATGCTGGGCCTGGACAATGCAGCCACACCGATGGGACTGAAAGCCATGCAGGAGATGCAGCAAAGCAACAGGCATAAAAAGACGGCTTCCGATGCCCAGATCATGTTTCTTGTGTTGAATACCTCCGGACTGACCCTGCTGCCCATCACCATTATGGTGTACCGGGCCCAGCTCGGAGCTGTCAATCCCAGCGATGTGTTTATTCCCATTATGCTGGCTACTTATTTTTCCACTCTGGCCGGACTTTTGGCCGTATCGTGGTACCAAAAGATTAATCTGCTGGATAAAACCATAATGGCTTATCTTGGCGGACTTACCGTTATTATTCTGGGGATTATCTGGTATTTTTCCGGACTGGGGAAAGAGCAAATCACGTTTGTCTCGAATGTGGCCGGTAACCTGATCCTGTTTTCCGTAATTGTCGGTTTTATAGTGCTTGCCCTGCGCAGACGTATAAATGTGTATGAAGCTTTTATTGACGGAGCAAAAGACGGTTTTAAGACAGCCGTCAGGATCATTCCCTACCTTATTGCCATCCTTGTAGCCATCGGGGTGTTCCGGGCCTCAGGAGCCATGGACTGGCTGATTGACGGAGTGGCCTGGATTTTTGCCCGGCTGGGGATCAATACCGATTTCGTCGGCGCCCTGCCTACGGCTTTGATGAAACCGCTCAGCGGAAGCGGAGCCCGGGGTATGATGGTGGATGTGCTGGAGACTTTTGGAGCCGATTCTTTTGTGGGACGGGTGGCCAGCACTGTGCAGGGGGCCACCGATACAACCTTTTACATACTGGCCGTATATTTCGGTTCGGTAGGCATTAAAAAAACAAGGCATGCCCTGGCGTGCGGACTGATAGCCGACTTTGCAGGTATTGTTGCAGCCATTATGATGGCTTATTTGTTTTTTCACTGAGTCCGGCCGCCTGCATTTATTCAATGACCGGATCCGGATGGTTGGGGGAAATGATCAGATAGGAACAGTCGCTCTTCTCTCCGTCCATTATGCCGGTCAGGTTCCGGAATTCTGAAGGGAAAGAAGATACGGAGCCTCTGCGGGGCTGAATGAACAGAATCAGATCTGACGGGGTAAAGGATTTGCTTATCTGCCCTATCTCTTCAGATATGTTTGCTTCCCGGAAAAGAAAATCTCCGTTGATTTTCAGCTGATCCAGGGTTTGCCGTATGGCTTCCAGCGTGTTGCGGTTACTGTAAAAAGTTCCCGGAATATTCAGGTTTCCGGCCAGCATGCCCAGCTTGCGCAGCCAGTTGGGAAAGCCGTATTCCTTGTCTGAATGGGGCGGGCAGATAATCTGCAGCTGTTTATGGGCATAAAGAGGAAGGCCGGCACTGTAAAAGAACAACAACTGATTGGTGGAATTCATCAGGTGCTGCATCAGATTTCCGAACAAGACATTCGAAAAGCTTGACTTGGGAGAAATACCCAGCACCACGTCGGTGGCAGCCGTTTCCTTAATCACCCGGCGAATGCCGCTGACCACGTTCTGATCTACTGTGGTTATTATTTCTATTTCTCTTTCCGCATCCGCTCCGTGATGAATCAGCTCTTCCAGCTTCTGACGGGCCTGAAATAGTTTTTGCCTTGCCAGCTGGT
>JBFWIL010000247.1:0-3876 GCA_050256015.1 Mangrovibacterium sp.
CGAGGAATACAAAAATGTAACCGATGAACGCAAAACCCTGAGGGCCCTGGGAAGTTTCTTTGCCGAGCTCAAAATCATGGATGGACTGCGTTACCGTTTTAATTTCGGCCCAGATTTCCGGGAATACCGCCAGGGAGTATTTCGTACAGCTGCGTCCATTCTTCAGGGAACCGGAAACGGAGTCAACTATGCATCAGCCACCAAATCCCAGGATTTTTCCTATACCCTGGACAATCTGATTTATTACGACAAGTCTTTCAGACAACACAAGATTGGCCTTACCCTGCTGCAAACCGCCTCGGAATACCGTTATGAAGATTATTCCATGACGGCGGAAGACCTGGAATGGGATGAACAGCAATGGTATGCTTTCGGTCTGAACGACCTGACCCGGAAAAGTTCAAGTTTCAGCAAAAACACGCTGACCTCATACATGGCCCGCGTTAATTACAGTTTTGCAGATAAATACCTGGTAACCGCTTCCGGCCGTTGGGATGGTGCATCTCAACTAGCAGAAGGAAACAAATGGGATTTTTTCCCATCCGTTGCCCTAGGCTGGCGCATAAGCCAAGAACCTTTTATGCAGGACGTAAGCTGGGTTAACCAACTAAAAGTTCGTTTTGGAGCCGGAACCACGGGAAATGCAGCTATTGATGCCTACGGCACCCAGGGAGCTATTGCCCATATCTTTTATCCGTTCTACTCCACCTATGAATCGGGTTACTATGCCTCCGATTATATGCTAAAAGAACCTCCGAAGATGGCCAATAAGGATCTGGGCTGGGAAAAAACCACCCAGTACAACTTCGGCGTTGACTTTTCCGTACTAAACAACCGGATCAGCGGAACCATGGACTTCTATAAATCAAACACCACCGATCTGCTGATGGACATGTCTATTCTGTCTCTAACCGGTTACACCTCCACCTATGCCAATGTGGGTGAGACCTCCAACAGGGGACTGGACATTACGCTTAATACCCGGAATATTGTACGACATGGTTTCCAATGGGATACCAACCTTACTTTTGCCTGGAACAAGGTAAAAATTGAAGAGCTGGCCTACGGCAAAGAAGACGACATCACCAACAACTGGTTTATCGGGGAAGACATCAATGTTGCCTACGATTATGAAAAGATCGGAATATGGCAGACAGCCGACGCCACAGAGATGGCGAAGTATAATGCCAACGGTCACACCTATGAAGCCGGAGACATTAAAGTACGCGACCTGAATAATGATGACACCATTGATCCCAACAACGACCGTAAGGTACTGGGATCCTACAACCCGAAATGGATTGGAGGAATGACCAATACCTTTACCTACAAGGACTTTGAACTTTCCTTCTTCATCTATGCCCGTTGGGGATTCCTGATGGATGGCGGAGCCGCCGACATGCAGGGGCTATATCAAAGCCGTGACATCGACTACTGGACAACTGATAATCCGACCAATGCCTACCCAAAAGCCGACTATAATAACGGCGGACAACCTCTATATTACAGTGCGATGAACTATCAGAAAGGTTCTTTCATCAAAATGCGTAACATCAGTCTGGGATACAATCTGCCCAAACCGGTGGCCTCAAGCTTCGGCATATCGAATGCCAAGGTATACGTACAAGCTATCAATCCCTTTATGATTTACTCCGACTGCGATTTCATGGACGGTGATGTCCGCTCATCAGTTTACAACAAAAGCTGGGTATTCGGACTTAGTGTCAATTTTTAACTAACATCTCAAAATATGACGATTATGAAAAAACTCAATAAAATCTTATATACAGGATTGATAACCATAGTTATAGCCGGCTTCACACCTTCCTGTTCCGAAGATTTCCTGGAAGAAGACATGGTCAGTTCGCTAACGACGGCCTATTTCGATACAGAAGACGGAATCGATGCACTTGAAGTGTCTCTTTACCAGTCTTTTCGTTTCTTCTTCAACGAGGAGCACAGCTACACCATGTCCAATTACGGGACCGATGAGTTCCAGGTGGGCGGAGGAACCGACTACCGCTATATGAACGACTATTCATCCGCCATGAGCGCCGTAGATCCCAAACCTTTATTCTCGGGCTTATCAGACTGGTGGGACGCCCTGTACGGCTACATCAATACAGCCAACATGATCCTTGCCAAAGCCCCCTCAGTACTGGGAGAAAGCGACAGCAGGCTAAACAAATATCTGGGAGAAGCCTACTTTACCCGGGCTTACCTGTATTTCCGACTGCTCAACCAGTATGGCGGGGTTCCACTAAAACTGGAACCTTCTGAAGGCGTGGAAACCGAATTTACCCGTGCTACAGAAGCAGAGGTCTTCACACAAATAATCAGCGACCTGACCACAGCTACCGCCAAACTTCCCGCCACCACCGATGACGGAAGAATTTCCAAAGCCACATCATGGCATTTTCTGGCCAAGGCTTATCTGTTCCGCGCCAGTGAGAAATATTCCGATATTACCGAATCAACCGATCTGGATCAGGCGATTACCTACGGTCTGAAAGTCATTAATCAGGATGAAGGCACAGACCGCAGACTGGCCACTGACTATCAGGAGTTCTGGAACTATTTGGAGGAAGGGCCAGACGGCCCGGCAGAACAAAGTCCCGAAATTCTGCTGGCAGCACAGTATTCAGACAATTCGGAAAAATTTGACCGCTTGTCCAATCGTTCGCATTTATACTTTTTACCCCGGTATGAAAACAACATCACCGGCATGACGCGAGTAATCCAGTACGGACGCCCATACCAGCGGCTGCGCCCCACGGAATATGCATATGATGTATATGACCGGGAAAATGATTCCCGTTTCTGGAAATCTTTCCGCACACTGTACATCAGCACAAAAGCAGCAGAAGGCACCGACATTGAGGGGAATACACACAGCTATGTAATAGGAGAAACCCCGGCAATCAAGATAATCATCAACGAAAAGGATGACACCCGCTTCACCAGCAAACATGCCAATTCAACTTACCCGAACTATTGGCTGCGTAATTACATAAATGACGAGGGGAAAAACGCCACAACCCTGGCTGTAACCCAGTTTGCAGGCCTTCAAAAGTACATGGATCCGCACCGTACCGGGAATCAGAACGATATCAACGGTGTCCGTGATGGTTATCTTGCCCGTGTTGGGGAAACCTATCTCATTATAGCCGAAGCATATGGACGCAAGGGTAGTTACGGTGAAGCCGTCACTTACCTGAACATCCTGCGTCGCCGTGCAGGATACAGCGATGGAGAAAACCGCAATCCAAACGCAGAAGGAAGCAATCCCTACTTTGTGGGAGGCACATACTATGAATCTACAGGTGTTGCCGAAGGTACGGTGGAAGAAACCAAATCGGCCATGGAAATCAGCGAAGCCGACTTCGAAGCAGCAGCCGATGCAGGCATTCCCTATTCCGTTTTCGGAGCTTCATCCAAAGCCGAAAAGTTCATCCACTTTATCCTAAATGAACGCAGTCGCGAACTAATGGGTGAATTCCTCCGCTGGGAAGATCTGACACGAACCAACACCCTTCACACCAGGGCCATTCCCTACAATATGGACAATGCTGCCCCTCAGTTACAAGCCGATCAAGGAACCGGAAAATTTAATTTACGCCCGATTCCGCAAACCTTTCTGGACCAAGTACGAAAAAACGGGCAACTGTTAACCCCTGCGGAGAAAGCAGAGTGGCAAAATCCAGGTTGGTAACCAATAGAAATTAACGATCAAACAGAAGATCTTTTTGTAAAGATTTTTTATATTTGAAGAATAACAAAAGCGGAAGGCCTCCGGATAACAAACTCCGGGAGGCTTTCCTTATGTCAGAAACAAGCTTAAAATTAATGCTGTTATGAAATTTATCTCTTTACTGA
>JBFWIL010000248.1:0-3861 GCA_050256015.1 Mangrovibacterium sp.
CATATGAAAATGAAACGTACAGGTACCTGAGTTAAGTCGGGATAAATTAATCAACTGTAACTGGTTTTAAGGTTATAAATCACCTGCCCGTTTCGTTATTCCAAATTATTTTGATGGTATAAAAAAGTCGTCTTTCGTCCATTACAGAACAATATCAGTCTGTTCATCCTATGAATCACAGATTTATATAGATACAATTCTGCACCCGGAAACAGGAAACTTCCGGCCCCGGGTTTTTGGAAAGATAAAATGATTGTCCGTTTTGTGTTTATCCGGTAAAGGGAGGAGAACGCCCTGATTGAATCCGATAGAAAGGTCGACGTTTCCTGAAATAATATATCGGATTTTGTTCGACAAAAAGCCTAGAAGCTAAGGCTGTAAACGTAAGAAAGGAAGTAAAAAAGAGCAGATGAAATTGTTGGATCAGGAGATAATCGGCAGTTGAATGGTGATGATGCTTTATTGGCGTATTATCCTGTGCCTTATTATAGGGATGAGCATGGATTATAACCGTTCCGTTTGCCAACTTATGAGTATGCAAAAAGACAATGTCATTTACGATAAGCATGCTAATGACAGCAATGCACATAAAGACAAATATTTGTTGTATGCTGCGTTTAAAAGCCTGTTTCATTTATCACAAAGAAAAGAACATTTTATTGTTTTTTGAATCCCTATTAACAGGGATTTTTCAAGTTCAAGAAAAAACATCATATTTATCTTTGCCGCAATACGGTTAGCCATATACCCAATATTCAATGAGTTGCTGAACAATTACTGATACAGACAGGCTAAACCATTTTTTAACCTCCAAATTCCATTTTTTCATCCTGCTCCGTTAACAGGATCAGCCGGAATACATAACCAGCCGGAATAAGCCCGCGACATGTCTCAAAGCACCTTTGGGCAACGTGCTTAAAGAACGGTTCTGTTTCTGAAAAAGGAATGACTGACCGGATGGCATTGGCCAGTTTCATGTTTTTTATTCCGGCGACAACGTGGTCCGGGTATCCGCACTCCCGGGCAATTCGTGCTGCAAAATCCGGATTGAACAGCGCTTTTTTACTGTGGGTGTCCGGGTGGCCTTCGGCCAGTTTGATCCCTTTCCCGAACATGATCCCCAGGTTGATCTTTTTTATCCCGGACTGAACAGCCAGCCGGATGGTTTCACCGACCAGGTTTCCATAGTGGATATACGCAGTTTCAGGTAAATGCGGAAAATCAGGCTTCAGGATATTTTCACTCCGCTTCCCGGAAGTCAGGACAACCTCTTCCACGCCGGTTTCTTTGGCGACTGACAACTGGTACTTGATGGTTGACAGGAAAGCTTCATGGGAAAAGGGTATTACTTTACCGGAGGTGCCGATAACCGATATACCGCCGGCAACCCCCATCCGCGGATTAAAGGTTTGTCTGGCAATTTTTTCACCCTCCGGCACAAAGGGCTTTACCACAAAGCCGGTTTCTGTTTCATATTCCAGGGCCATCTTTTCGAGCATCGCCGCAACCATTTTCCGTGGTACCGGGTTGATGGCCGGTTCGCCGACCGCTACCTGCAAACCCGGCAAAGTAACCACCCCAATCCCGGCGCCACGTTCAAAACGGATCCCCGGCCGGTCTGTCAAAAAAAGTTCACAACCGATTTCCCGGGCGTGGGTAACATCCGGATCATCGCCGGCATCCTTGATCACGATACAGGATGCACTTCTTTCTGAAAGTTTTCCCTGAAAAATCAGGAATGAGGCCTTCTCTCCGGCAGGAAGGTCAACCTCTGCCAGACGCGGGAACTCTTTATTGATCAATGCCAGGAAACAGGCTTTGGCAGCAGCGGTAACGCACGTGCCGGTGGTCAGTCCCGTCCTTAGCTTTTCCCCGGTTTTTAAGATTGTTCTTTTTAACTGATAAATCGTTTGCAGCAACTCTTTCCTGTCATGTACCGTATGGGAAAACTCAGGCAATGAAGGTCGCTTAACAACCCATAAGGGAATATTCAACCGGCGTGATGCTTCTGCTTTACTGCTGAAAAAACCGGAATCGCCGCTTTCTTTACTCAGGATCACTTCGGCACGGACGCTTCGGGCCAGTTCGATCAGTCGTCCGGTATTCCCGGTTGCCCGGGCAGGGATGATCTGTTCATCAGCAAGGCCAAACGCCCGGGCCTTGCTGATGCTTTTCGGAGTGTCCAAAATGCGGAAGCAGCAACGACGTTGCTGCCTGAGCCGGTCAAAATAAGGAATAGTCTGCACACCGGTCAGTACCAGGATCGATTGGAACCGGCTTTCCAGGAGCGCACCCGTCAGCTCTTCGAACGACGGAAACATCCGGATGCCGTTGTTCGTGTCAATTTCGGGAAAGGTCCGCTCAAAACGGATCGTTGTCAGGTTTAGCCCAGTTGCCACGGTGTGAATGTTTTCATGCAGCCGGCTGGCAAACGGGTGGGCGGCATCGATGATCAGCCGGACGGCATTCATCCTGCAAAACAACTTGATCTGTCCCGCATCCATTGCCCCGGCAATGATCTGTCCGTCTATATTGGCCGGAGTCCCGGTTTTGGTGGAATAGAAATAAGGTTCACCCAAAAAACCGAGCAGTTCAGCCACTGCTTTTCCTTCTGTTGTTCCGCCGAATACAAGGATCATGTGAATCAGATTAACAGGATTGATCGTTTCGTCGGAAGGCGTGTTCAAAGCCGCTGTGGTAAAGTTTTGATTGGCCCGAACGGTTATCAATGGCTTTCCCCACCACGATGAGGGTGGTCATGCTTAGCTTGTTCACTTCAACAGTCTGAGCCAGCGCCGACAAGGTGCAGCGGAAGATTTTTTCGTCCTTCCGGCTCAGCTTGTAACATACAGCCACCGGTGTTTCAGGCGGATAATGGGTCAACAATTCCTGCTGCACCTGTCCGGCAACCGAAGCGCTCAGGTAAATGCACATGGTACTCTGCGACTGTGCCAGCTTGCCCAACTGCTCTCTTTCGGGCATGGGTGTACGGCCTTCTCCCCGTGTCAGGATAATGGTCTGCACCTCCCCCGGGATGGTAAACTGCGACCGTAAGGCTGCCGCCGCCGCCTGGAACGAAGAGATCCCCGGGGTGATATGATAATGCCATCCCCATTGGTCCATGATGGACATTTGCTCCTGAATGGCCCCGTAAATACAAGGATCGCCGGTATGCAGTCGCACGATGAACAAGCCCCGGTCGTAATACCTCTTCATGCGGTCGAGTTGTGTTTTCAGGTCCATCCCGGCCGAGCTTTCCACCACACACCCAGGTTTGGCATCGTGCGTTAACTCTTCAGGAACCAGGCTTCCGGCATATAAAATATAGTCGGCCGTCTGCAGCAGGCGTTTTCCCCTTACCGATACCAGTTCCGGGTCGCCCGGACCGGCGCCTGTAAATTCCACAAACCCTTTCCGTTCATACCGGGCATCGAATGCCGCGGCATAGGTAAAGCAGCGTTCCCCGGCTTTCAGCCTGGTCTTTTCGACCAGCAGGCGGTTACCGGCCAGGTGCATGGCCGCTGCCTCGGCCACGCCGGCGCTTCCGGTCACCTTTTCTACTTTTGAAGATGGATTCGGAATAGCGTAACGGTTCAGTAGCCCGCTGCTGAAATGGTAAAAAGGGATACCCCACTTTTCTGCCAACTGCAAAAGGGCCCCTTCATCTTTTTTCAGATCGATGGTGCCCAGCGAGCAGACAGCTAACGGGGAAATACGATATTCCTCCAGGCTTCGCGACAACTGCTGTTCAAAGTCGCCGGACGGCAGGTCCCGCTGGCAACCTACGCCCAGGTGCATCACCCCGGGCCGGTAAAAAACGGCCTTTGTCCCGAAATCATGAATAAAGGGGGTAACGGCCAG
>JBFWIL010000249.1:0-3848 GCA_050256015.1 Mangrovibacterium sp.
GGCAGATTGCACAGGCTCTGGAAATTTCCGGACCGTTTAATATTCAGTGTCTGGCCAAGGATAACGACATTAAAGTGATTGAATGCAATTTGCGGGCTTCCAGGAGTTTCCCCTTTGTGTCGAAGGTGATGAAAATTAATTTGATTGACATTGCCACCCGGGTGATGCTTGGGGTTCCTTACAGTAAACCGGACAAATCGCTTTTTGAGCTGGACTATGTGGGAGTCAAGGCGCCGCAGTTTTCCTTTGCCCGGTTGCTGAATGCCGATCCGGTACTGGGGGTGGATATGTCGTCTACCGGCGAAGTGGCCTGTATCGGGGAGAATTTTTATGAGGCCATACTGAAATCCATGTTGTCTGTGGGCTATAAATATCCGGAAAAGAATGTGCTGATCTCTTCCGGGCAGGCCCGGTCCAAGCTGGAACTGTTAAACAGTGCGCATCTGCTGGCGGAGCGGGGCTATACGATCTATGCCACCGAAGGAACCCAACGTTTTCTGCATGAGAACAAGATCGATTCCATACTGCTGCACTGGCCGGATGAAGAGGAGCTGAAACCCAATACCATTGACTACCTGAAGGAAAAGAAGATAGATCTGGTTGTTAACATTCCGAAAAACAATACACGCAGGGAACTGAGCAACGGCTACCATATAAGAAGGAATGCGATTGACTACAACATTCCGCTGATTACCAACGCGCGGGTGGCCAGTGCCTTTATTTATGCCATCTGCAAGTATCGGTTGGGTGATATCCAGATTAAACACTGGGAGGAATATTGATTTTGTTTTCTTGACTTGTTCTGTCCTGATCTGCATGGTTGCATCGGTAAATGCCTGAAAGATTTCCGGAAGGGGTGACGGGATAAAGAAAGTTCAAAAAAAGGGGACTGCCGGCTCGGGCAGTCCCCATCGGGAAGAGCAACAGACAGGCTGAGCGTGTAATCAGTTGTAGGCGGTTTCGCCGTGTTCATAGATATCCAAGCCTTCTTCTTCCACCCGGCGGTCAACTCGCAGTCCGGTAGTGATTTTGAGTATTTTGAAGAGCAGCAGCCCAAGTGAAAAAGCCCATACCCCTATCGACAATACGCCAAGGCATTGGGTGATCAGCAGGGATGCACCTCCTCCGTAGAATAATCCACCGTCGGTTGCAAACAGTCCGACCAGTAGCGTGCCTAAAGCGCCACAGACTCCGTGTACAGAGACGGCACCAACCGGGTCGTCAATATGCAGTATGTGATCAATAAAGGTTACCGAATAAACCAATACGGTTCCGGCGATAAGGCCGATGATTACTGCTCCTCCTGCCGATACGGCATCACAGCCGGCCGTAATGGCTACCAGGCCGGCCAGCGCCCCGTTCAGGGCAAAGCTTAAGCTGGGTCTTCCGTAACGCAGCCAGCTGATGACCAGCGCGGCAATGGTTCCGCATGCCGCGGACAGGTTGGTGGTTAAAAAGATGTGGCTGACAGCGGTGATGTTGTCCGTGCCGGCAGCTGCAAGCTGAGAGCCCGGGTTAAACCCGAACCAGCCCAGCCAGAGGATGAAAACCCCAAGTGCTCCGTAAGTCAGGTTGTGACCGGGAATTGCCTTTGCTTTGCCGGTTTTGTCATATTTTCCGATACGCGGCCCGAGAGCAATTGCCCCGGCCAGTCCGATCCAGCCGCCAACCGAGTGCACCACGGTTGATCCTGCAAAGTCATGGAATGGCGTTCCCAGCTGTGACAGCCAGCCGCCTCCCCAGACCCAGTGTCCGGAAATGGGATAGATCAGTGCGGAAATAAGGATCGAATAAAAGAAATATGCTTTGAATTCGGTTCGTTCGGCCATGGCTCCGGATACGATGGTTGCTGCGGTTGCGGCAAAAACCGTTTGGAAAATCAGAAAAGCTTCTGCCGGAATGGACCCTTCCCATCCGTGCAGGAAGAACAGGTCGGGTGCACCGATAAAACCGGCATAATCGAGTCCAAACATCAGGCTGAACCCGATGGCCCAGAAGAGCAGAGAGCCCAGAGAAAAGTCAATCAGGTTTTTGGTCAGGATGTTCACGGTGTTTTTTTGACGGGTGAATCCGGCTTCTACCAGAGCAAATCCGGCCTGCATGAAAAATACCAGGATTGCTGCAATTAAAACCCATAATGCATCCAGCGATCCGGAAAGATCGGCTGTGGTTTTGGATAAGGTATCAAGTGTCATCATTTCTTCCATGATCGTGTAATTATTTGTTAATGCGATATGTTTATTCTTCCTTTCCTTTAATGTAGAGCGATTCATCTCCGAATTCACCGGTACGGATACGGTAGGATTCATCGATGCCGGACACGAATATCTTGCCGTCGCCGATCTCCCCGGTCCGGGCGGACTTCATAATGGCCAGCACGGTTTTTTCTACATTCTTGTCGCGTACAATGATAGAGAGCAGTGTGCGTTCAATAGTGCTGGTGTCATAGACCACACCCCGGTATGCCCGCTCTTCGCGGGTCTGGCCTACGCCACGGACATCCCAGAAGGAAAAGAATTCAATTCCTGCTTCCCTGAGGGCTTCCGTAACGTCCTCGAATTTTATTTTTCGGATAATGGCTTCTATTTTTTTCATCTTTGTTGTTTTTATGTTGTTTGCATACAGAATGACGCTTATAGGGAGAATCCCACTACGAGATAAAACTGCTCTGCATTCGGATTCCAGATGGCCGATCCGAACAGGGGAAGAGTGAACGTATCGCTGATTTTGATATCCCTGGATGTACTCACACCAAAGTTGCTGATGTTAAAATCCCCGCTGAGGGAATACTGGCCGTCGCCTCCTCCGACAAACAGATCAACGTTTCCGATGGTGTAACCGGCCTGGATGTAAAAATCTTCCACATCCTCATTTTCTCCAGTCTGATTTGACATCATGTAGGCGGCAGATAAGCTGAATTTGCTTATTTCCAGTCCTATGCCAGGCTCGAAAGAGTGAGAAGCTGCCTTAAAGTACCGGCTGTCAGAGTTTGGGAAATAGTAATCGGTGAACGACAGACTGAGTGCGGACGATTCTCCCAGTCCGAAGCTGTAACTGGCATACAGATCTGTTTCTGCTGCATCGCCTTCCACTTCATCGTCTGTGAAGTTGTAATTTCCCCAGGCCCCGATTGCGAAACCGCCAGTGCCGAATTCTACAGTAGGCTGCACGGCAGGTCCGCTGCCGAATTTCAAACCACGCCAGATGTAATTGCTGACAAAGTCAGCTCCGACGGTCCAGGAACTTTCCTGGGCCTGAATGTTTAGCGTAAGCATTGCTGCGAGTCCGAAAACCAATAGTTTACAAGCTTTTTTCATCATTTTACATTTTAAGGGGTTAACGATTGTTTTTTATTGTTTGAGTTTTTTTGTATTCAAAAACAGATAATAAGAATCTAAAAGACAGAATAAATGTTTTTTAATTTTCAATAGGTCAAAAATAAGTATAAAAAATTAGATAAATGATATAATTGCAGATATAATTTTAATTTAATGATTAATTAATGTTGATGGCCTATAAAAAATGGGGGTATAATTTATAAAAAATGGTAAAAATAATTACCAACCCTTTATTTCATGGGGACAGGCGTGTATAAATAGCTTTTTGTCTGAATGAATTAGAATGAAGTTGGGCACAGGAGCAAACCTGCTGATCTTTTTTCGGGGTTCTTTTCTTTAATAAGGGTTACATTGCCGGTATTTCAGTATCTTTGGAAAAAATGAATATTTGCGCGGACTTTTGGTCGAATGTGGTTGGGCATCCTCCCGAACAAAAAATACTTACATGAGTGCAAAATACAAAAGTATGGTTGGCCGGAGAGGCAAGAAAAAAACGATAATCGCATTAGG
>JBFWIL010000250.1:0-3821 GCA_050256015.1 Mangrovibacterium sp.
ATATTTGTGCTGCCGTAGGTTTTAAGGACATCCGTACAGGAGACACGCTGGCTGATCCGGCTCATCCGATTGCCCTGGAGAGCATGGAATTCCCGGAACCGGTAATCGGCATTGCCGTGGAGCCGAAGACGCAGAAGGATCTGGACAAGCTGGGAGTGGGACTGGCCAAGCTGGCCGAGGAAGACCCCACATTTAAGGTGAATACCGATGAGACTTCGGGACAGACCATTATCCGGGGTATGGGTGAGCTGCACCTGGAAATCATTGTCGACCGGCTAAAAAGGGAATTTAAGGTGGAATGCAACCAGGGGAAACCCCAGGTTGCTTATAAGGAAGCCATCAGTCAGCCGGTAGAACGGCGTGAGGTATTTAAAAAGCAGACCGGTGGCCGTGGTAAGTTTGCCGATATTATAGTACGTGTTGAACCGGCAGAGGAAGGTAAGCCCGGGCTGACTTTCGTGGATTCCGTCAAAGGAGGAAATATTCCGCGGGAATACATTCCTTCTGTGGAAAAAGGGTTTAAAGAAGCTATGCTGAACGGTCCGCTTGCCGGGTTTCAGCTGGACAGCCTGAAGGTGACTCTGCTTGACGGTTCATTCCATGCAGTGGACTCCGACCAGCTATCCTTTGAGATTTGTGCCCGCCAGGC
This sequence comes from Mangrovibacterium sp., assembly GCA_050256015.1. Lineage (GTDB taxonomy): Bacteria > Bacteroidota > Bacteroidia > Bacteroidales > Prolixibacteraceae > JBFWIL01. The sequence continues at coordinate 650 of JBFWIL010000250.1, forward strand.
TTTTAAAAATGCCGCTTCCAAAGCAGGCCCCAAGCTGCTCGAACCCATCATGAAATCGGAAATCGTGACCCCGGAAGAATATATGGGCGATATCATTGCCGATATGAACCGCCGTCGCGGACAGGTGCTCGGGATGGAGGAAAAGTCCGGTGCACGGGTGCTTAAGGTAACCGTTCCGCTGGCCGAAATCTTCGGATACGTCACTGTGCTGCGGACCCTGTCTTCAGGACGGGCAACTTCTTCCATGGAATTTTCGCATTATGAGGAAGTGCCGAAGCAGTTGGCTATCAAAGTGCTTGAAGAAATGAAAGGTAAGGTAGAATTGTTATAATATTTATTTAATCTCGCTATGAGTCAAAAGATCAGGATCAAGCTGAAATCGTATGATCACAATCTGGTGGACAAGTCAGCTGAAAAGATCGTGAAAACGGTAAAGACAACCGGAGCAGTGGTGAGCGGCCCCATTCCGCTTCCCACGCATCGCCGGGTGTTTACCGTGTTGCGGTCTACCTTCGTGAATAAAAAATCACGTGAGCAGTTTCAGTTATCGTCTTACAAGCGGTTGATCGACATTTACAGCTCTACAGCAAAAACCATCGACGCCCTTATGAAGCTGGAACTGCCCAGTGGCGTGGAAGTAGAAATTAAAGTTTGATAACCTGTAAAAAAGGAAAAAATGACAGGATTAATCGGTAAAAAAATCGGAATGACATCCGTATTCAGTGTTGAGGGGAAGAACATCCCATGCACTGTGATTGAAGCCGGTCCTTGTGTGGTTACACAGGTGAAGACGGTTGAACCCGATGGCTATGAAGCTTTGCAGCTGGCTTACGGTGATAAGAAAGAAAAGAATGCCACCAAGGCTGAGGTGGGACATTTTTTGAAAGCCGGAACAGGCCCGAAGCGGCATGTGGTCGAGTTTAAGGATTTTGAAGGGACGTATAAGCCCGGAGATACGCTGACGGTTGATCTTATCCAGGAGGATTCCTGGGTGGATATTACCGGTGTTACTAAGGGGAAAGGGCACCAGGGGGTAGTAAAACGTCATGGATTCGGAGGCGTTGGCGATGCAACCCACGGTCAGCACAACCGGCTGCGTGCCCCGGGTTCACTTGGTGCATCTTCTTATCCTTCACGGGTATTCAAGGGCATGCGTATGGCCGGTCGTGATGGAGGAAATAAACGTACTGTTCAAAACCTGGAAGTTCTGAAAGTTATTCCGGAATCCAATCTTTTGGTTGTGAAGGGATCTGTTCCGGGAGCAAAAGGTTCAATCGTAATTATTTATCAGTAATGGAAGTACAAGTAATCAATACAGCCGGAAAGGAAACCGGAAGATCGGTTCAGCTGAATGAAGCGATTTTCGGCATTGAACCCAGCGACCACGCCATTTATCTGGATGTGAAACAATACTTGGCCAACAAGCGTCAGGGGACACACGCTTCCAAGGAGCGTGGGGAGGTTGCCGGGAGCACGAAAAAACTGAAGAAGCAAAAGGGTACAGGAGGTGCACGTGCGGGGAGCATTACTTCTCCTCTGTTCCGGGGAGGGGGTCGTGTTTTTGGTCCGCGTCCCCGCAGTTACAGTTTCAAGCTGAACCGTAAGGTTAAACAGCTGGCCCGCAGGTCGGCCCTGAGCTATAAGGCAAAAGCAAGTGATATCCTCGTGATTGAGGATTTTGCGCTGGAAGTTCCGAAGACGAAAGAGTTGGTGAACATTGGTAAGAAGCTGAACATTACCGATAAAAAGTCACTTTTCGTTTTACCGGAAGAAAATAAAAACCTATATTTGTCCTCCAGAAATTTAGAGGATATATCTGTTGTAATGGCTTCTAATTTAAGTACTTATCAGATTATGAATGCGAAGAAAATTGTTTTCTTCGAGAGTTCTGTGGAAAAAATTGAAGCACAATTTAAGTTTTAGGGGGGATCAGAAATGGATATTTTAATCAAACCCATCGTGACGGAAAAGATGACGGCTTTAGGTGAAGCCCTGAATCGTTATGGTTTTGTTGTTCGGAAAGATGCTAACAAGAAACAGATCAAGAAAGCTATTGAAAATCTTTATCAGGTCAGTGTATCTTCCGTAAATACCATGGTGTACGGAGGGAAACGCAAAAGCCGTTATACCAAGGGGGGAATTATCAACGGCCGGACCGGTGCTTATAAAAAGGCTGTAGTTACGCTGGCTGAAGGAGATACTATTGACTTTTACAGTAATATTTAAACCATAAAAATGGCAGTAAGAAAATTAAATCCAGTTACTCCGGGTCAAAGGCACAAAATTATTGGTGCTTTTGATACGATTACTGCATCAACGCCTGAAAAATCATTGTTGAAGCCCAAACGGCGCTCTGGTGGTCGTAACAACCAGGGCCGCATGACAATGAGGTATATAGGTGGAGGGCACAAAAAGAGATACCGTGTCATCGATTTCAAACGTGAAAAAGACGGTGTCCCTGCTCGTGTTGAGTCGATCCAGTATGATCCGAACCGTACCGCCCGTATTGCCCTGCTGGTATACGCCGACGGAGAGAAGCGCTACATGCTTGCACCTAACGGACTGCAGGCAGGTCAGACGGTACTGAGCGGTTCAGGAATTGCTCCTGAGATCGGAAACTCGCTTCCTATGGGAGAAATACCTTTGGGTACCTTGGTCCACAACATTGAACTTCGCCCCGGACAGGGTGGAGTGATGGCGCGTAGTGCGGGCACTTATGCCCAGTTAACTTCCAGGGAAGGAAAGTACGCTATCGTAAAATTGCCTTCCGGCGAATCGAGAATGGTCCTTGTTTCTTGCAAGGCTACTGTAGGAACTGTTGGAAATACGGAACACAACCTGGAACGTTCGGGGAAAGCCGGGCGCTCAAGATGGTTGGGCAGAAGGCCGCGGGTACGCGGTGTGGTCATGAATCCTGTTGATCACCCCATGGGGGGAGGTGAAGGCCGTGCTTCAGGCGGACATCCCCGTTCCCGTAACGGCCTGCTGGCGAAGGGGTATAAAACCCGTTCGCCCAAAAAGGCTTCCAATAAGTATATTGTAGAAAGACGCAAGAAATAATTAAAGGAGTAGAATATGAGTCGTTCATTAAAAAAAGGTCCGTTCATTGCCTATAAACTGGAAAAGAAGGTGCTGGCCATGAATGAAACATGCAAAAATTCAGTAATTAAAA
>JBFWIL010000251.1:0-3809 GCA_050256015.1 Mangrovibacterium sp.
ACCTGATCCACCACCCAAAGAAAAGCTCCTCCGGCCAGAAATCCGATCAGCGGAGGAAGCCAGGCTATTCCTCCTGCTGCTTCCACCATGTCGATAGCCGGATTATGCAACGACCTGATGCTGGCTGCGATCATAACTCCGGCAGCAAAACCAAGCATGCCGTCGAGCACCCTCCGGTGAATGGTTTTAAAGAAAAAAACCATACCTGCCCCGAGAGCTGTGACAAACCATGTAAAAATGGTTGCCACCAGAGCCTGGGTAACAGGTTGTAATTCGTAAAACCATATAAACATACCTGTTTGTTTTTATCGGTTAATGGGATGAATTTACAAAAAAAAAGCGTCTCCCGATACGGAAGACGCCTTTTTGATACTCAGACCGGGAGCGTGTTTATACCAGCTTTTTCATGGCGGTCATGGAAGAACGGAGCTTTTCCCCTACTATCTCCACCGGATGATGCCTGATAGCCCTGTTGACGGTAATAAGCCGGATGTTATCGACGCTGTCGTCGTATCCTTCGCCGTATGTTTCTCCTATCATTTCGGAGTCTATTTTTGCCATGAACCCGGTCAGTAAGGGTTTGCAGGCATGATCAAACAGGTAACAGCCGTATTCGGCAGTGTCGGAGATAATACGGTTCATCTCGTACAGTTTTTTGCGGGAAATGGTATTGGCAATCAGCGGAACTTCATGCAGGGATTCGTAATAGGCAGACTCGGCTTTGATGCCTGCTTCTGTCATGGTTTCGAAGGCCAGTTCCACACCCGCTTTGACGAAGGCAACCAACAACACTCCGTTATCAAAATATTCCTGTTCGCTGATTGGTTCTTCGGAGGAAGGCGTCTTTTCAAAAGCCGTTTCGGCCGTTTGTGCCCGCCAGCTCAGCAGGTTCTTGTCGTCATTGGCCCAGTCTTTCATCATCGTGGAGGAGAATTCCCCGCTCATTATGTCGTCCATATGTTTTTGGAAGAGCGGACGCATAATGCTTTTCATTTCTTCAGCCAGGTCATAGGCTTTGATTTTTGCCGGATTCGACAGGCGGTCCATCATGTTGGTAATTCCGCCGTGTTTCAGTGCTTCGGTAATCACTTCCCAGCCGTACTGAATAAGTTTAGAGGCGTAGCCCGGTTCAATTCCCTTTTCAATCATCTTATCGAAGGAAAGAATGGATCCGGTCTGAAGCAGTCCGCACAGAATGGTTTGTTCGCCCATCAGGTCTGATTTCACCTCGGCTACGAACGATGAATGAAGCACGCCGGCCCGGTCTGCTCCCGTGGCTACGGCATAAGCCTTGGCTAATTCAAATCCGTCGCCGTTGGGATTGTTTTCGGGGTGAACGGCGATCAGGGTAGGTACGCCAAAGCCGCGTTTGTATTCCTCGCGTACTTCCGTTCCGGGGGATTTGGGAGCCACCATGATGACCGTCAGGTCTTTGCGGATCTGCATGCCTTCTTCAACAATATTGAACCCGTGGGAATAGGAAAGGCATGCCCCTTTTTTCATCAGCGGCATGACAGCTGAGATAACGGAAGCATGCTGTTTGTCCGGGGTCAGGTTGATAACCAGGTCGGCTGCGGGAATCATTTCCTCGTATGTGCCCACCTTAAACCCGTTGCCGGTGGCATTTTTGTAAGACTGGCGCTGTTCTTTGAGGGCCGATTCACGCAGGGTATACGATACGTCCAGTCCCGAGTCGCGCATGTTCAGTCCCTGGTTCAATCCCTGGGCACCGCAGCCGACGATGACAATTTTTTTGCCTTCCAGTTTTTTCACTCCGTCTGTAAATTCCGATTTGTCCATAAACCGGCAGGTTCCCAGTTGTTCCAACTGCAACCGCAACGGGAGTGTGTTGAAATAGTTTGCCATTTTTTATCAGTTATTAAAATGTAATTGTTACAACGAAATTAATGAATCTGTTTCTAATTACCTGTCTGTTTTGTACAGGTGTTATTGTTTCCCGGTTGGTTGCAGTTACCTGCTTAGTCAATCTGACTGAGCAGGGCATCCCTTTCCCGGAGAAATTCGGAAAGCCGTTCAACGGGGTCGCGGGTGATGGCAATTCGCCCGGACCGGACAAACTGCGGAACCCCGAACTGGTTGAGCCGTTCAAATAGTTCCTGGGTTTCTTCCTTATGTCCGGTTTTTTCGATCACCACATATTCTTTTGTTATTTCAAGGATCCGGGCCCCGGAGTCCCGGATAATTTTTTCCACCTCATCGCTTTCAAAAAGATGCCCGGCAAACACTTTGTAAAGGGCAATTTCCTGAAAGATCATTTCCGCATTGGTGTGGTAATATACCTTCAGCACATCAACGATCTTTTCCAGCTGACCAACGAGGCGCTGAACCTTATCTCTGGTGGTATTGACCACGATGATAAACTTGGAGATCCCCGGGAGGGCCGATTGGGAAACAGTCAGACTTTCGATGTTGATTTTCCTGCGGGTGAAGTTAATGGTGAGCCGGTTCAGCAGACCAATGTTATTCTCGGAGAATATGGTAATGATAAATTCCTGGTTCATGGTAATTCAATTTAGCTCAATTCATAAAAAGGAATATGTTTCATCCTATGCTTCCAGCATGATGTCCGAGACCGAGGCTCCGGCCGGGACCATGGGAAACACGTTGTCTTCTTTTTCTACCACAACCTCAAGCAGGAAAGGTCCGTCGTGATCGACCATATGCTGAATGCCGGCTTCCAGTTCCTCCCGTTTGGAGACCTTTTGGGCAGCCATTCCAAAGCCCCTGGCAATCATAACGAAATCGGGATTTTGCAATTCGGTAAACGAATAGCGTTTTTCAAAGAACAACTCCTGCCACTGACGTACCATACCTAAAAAGTTGTTATTAAGTAAGATGATTTTTACCGGCAATTTGTTTTGGACAATGGTGCCCAGTTCCTGCAGGGTCATCTGAAATCCGCCGTCGCCCACAAAGGTAACTACTGTACGGTCGGGAGCACCCAACTGGGCGCCAAGCGAAGCAGGGAGGGCATAGCCCATGGTTCCCAGCCCGCCCGAGGTGACACAGCTGCGGGAATGTTTAAACCGGAAATAGCGGGAGGCAATCATCTGCTGTTGTCCCACATCGGTCACCAGAATTGCTTCATGACCGGTCTTTTCGGAAGCAATGCGTACCACTTCTCCCATGGTCAGTCCGGTTTTGGTCGGGAACAGGTCTTTGTTTATCACTTTTTCCTGTTCAATTTTTTCACAATCCCGGAATTCCTGTATCCAGTCTTCATGCCGGTTTGCTTTTACATTGCGGGTAAGCATAGGCAATGATTTTTTGGCATTGCCCAAAACAGCCACATCGGCTTTTTTGATTTTGTTGATTTCCGATCCGTCGATTTCCAGATGGATGATCTTTGCCTGAGAGGCGTAAGTGTTTACCTTTCCGGTTACCCGGTCGTCGAAGCGCATGCCTGCGGCAATGATCAGGTCGGCCTCGTTGGTCTTGATGTTGGGGCCGTAATTCCCGTGCATGCCCAGCATACCCATATTCAGCGGATGATCGGTCGGCAGGGCAGAAAGCCCCAGCAGGGTCCAGGCAGCAGGAATTCCTGTCTTCTCAATAAAAGCTTTTAGCTCTTCTTCTGCACGGGCGATGATTACTCCCTGTCCGAACAGCAACAGGGGTTTTTTTGCCGCATCAATCAGCTTTGCGGCTGCTTCGATCTGAAACGGATCCACCGGATGTTCGGGAATGTACGACCGGATTTTTCTGCATTTTTTGTATTTAAACGCTTCCAGAAGCTGGAATTGGGCGTCTTTGGCAACATCCAGCAAAACGGGGCCCGGACGTCCGGT
>JBFWIL010000252.1:0-3778 GCA_050256015.1 Mangrovibacterium sp.
CCAGATACTTTCTTTTTGAAACGATTATTTGCATGGATAAATTTTTGCATGGCAGCTAAAATACATATAATCAAGTTGTTATGTCTTGAAGGTGGGATCTGTTTTTTGAAGGAAAATCTTTCATAGATGATATGGCTGAGCCTGTGGGGAATGATTCGGACGGGAGACCGGAACCCTGCATGCAAAAAAACAGGTGTCCCGAAAATCCGGGACATCTGCTTTATACTTGCATTCTTAACGAAACCGTTTCCCAAGATCCGTTTTTCTCAACGGATAATTCTGAGCCGTTTTTTGTGACCGGATAATTATCCCTTGTTTCGGATATGCGCCTGGGCTGCAGCAACACGGGCAATGGGAACCCGGTAAGGAGAACAGCTGACGTAGTTCAGACCGATGCTGTCGAAAAATTCGACAGAACTGGGTTCACCGCCATGTTCGCCGCAGATGCCTACCTTCAGTTCTGGTTTGGCCGAACGGCCCTTTTCCACTCCGATTTTTACCAACTGGCCAACGCCGTTTCGGTCAAGTATCTGGAAAGGATCCCTTTTCAGAATGCCGTTATTGAGGTAATCGGGGAGGAATTTCCCCGCATCGTCCCGGGAATAGCCCAGGGTCATCTGGGTCAGATCATTGGTACCGAAAGAGAAGAAATCGGCTTCCTGTGCAATATGATCGGCAGTGAGGGCCGCACGGGGAATTTCAATCATCGTGCCCAGCAGGTAGTCGATGCGCTCGCCCCGTTCGGAAAAGACTTGCTCGGCTGTGCCGCGAATGACGTCTGCCTGGTTTTTCAGCTCGGCTACTGTTCCCACCAGGGGAACCATGATCTCCGGACGTGCGTCAATGCCTCGCTTTTTAAGGTTGAGAGCAGCCTCGATGATGGCCCGGGTTTGCATGGCTGTAATTTCCGGATAACTGATTCCCAGCCTGCAACCGCGGTGTCCCAGCATCGGGTTGAATTCTTCCAGTTCAGCAATTTTCAGCTTGACCATTTCTATGGAAATACCCATTTCCCTGGCCAGTTCCTTCTGTGTGGCTTGCTGGTGGGGAACAAATTCATGCAGGGGGGGATCGAGCAGACGGACAGTTACGCCGTACCCTTCCATGGCTTCAAATATTCCTTCAAAATCGCTTCGTTGAAAGGGTAGCAGCTTGGCCAGGGCTTTTTCACGGTCCTGTTTGGTGGAAGAGAGGATCATTTCGCGCATGGCTTTAATTCGTTCTCCGTCAAAGAACATGTGTTCCGTACGGCAAAGCCCTATTCCCGTAGCTCCGAATTCCCGGGCTGTTTGGGCATCACGGGGGGTATCGGCATTGGTGCGAACTGACATCCGGCTGAATTTATCGGCCAGTTCCATAATTTTGCCAAAGTCTCCTCCCATATCCGGAGTTCTGGTCTGTACTTTTCCGTCATAGACTTCCCCGGTAGACCCGTTTAGGGAAATCCAGTCTCCTTCCGTAAAGACTTTACCTCCGGCTTCCATCTTACGGCTTTTGTAGTCTATCTTGACGGAACCTGCGCCGGAGACACAGCATTTGCCCATACCGCGTGCCACTACGGCGGCATGGGATGTCATTCCTCCCCGGGCGGTAAGGATGCCCCGTGCCAGGTTCATTCCTTCCAGGTCTTCCGGGGACGTTTCGATACGCACCAGGATGGTTTGTTCATATTTTTCGGCCTCATCGGCAAAGAAAATGATCTGTCCGGTTGCTGCTCCCGGCGATGCCGGAAGCCCTTTGGCCAGTACACTGGCATTGCTCATGGCCTGCGGATCAAACACGGGATGAAGCAGTTCATCCAGTTTGTTGGGCTCAACCCGGAGCAGGGCGGTCTTTTCATCGATAACCCCCTGTTCAAGCATATCTATAGCAATTTTTACCATGGCAGCTCCGGTGCGTTTCCCGTTTCTAGTCTGCAGAAGCCAGAGTTTTCCTTCCTGAATAGTAAACTCCAGATCCTGCATGTCTTTGTAATGGGCTTCCAGCTTCTCCTCTACGTCAGATAATTCGGCAAACAGGGCGGGCATGGTCTCTTCCAGGGAGGGGAAGGACGCTTTGCGTTCTTCCTCGTTGACTCCCGTAAGTTGAGCCCAGCGGCGGCTTCCTTCCAGGGTAATCTGCTGCGGGGTCCGGATGCCGGCTACGACATCTTCCCCCTGTGCATTGATCAGGTACTCTCCGTTAAACAGGTCTTCGCCCGTAGCGGCGTCGCGGGTGAAAGCCACGCCTGTGGCTGAAGTGTTTCCCATATTCCCGAATACCATGGCCTGCACATTGACGGCGGTTCCCCATTCGCCCGGGATGTTGTTCAACCTCCGGTAATAAATAGCCCGCTCGTTCATCCAGCTGTCGAATACGGCATAAACAGCTCCCCAAAGCTGTTCCCATGGATCATCTGGAAAACTTTTTCCGGTTGTTTTCAGTACGGCTTCCTTAAACCGGATGACCAAAAGTTTGAGATCGGCCGTGCTTAATTCCGTATCAAGTTCGATGTTACGGTCTTTTTTGAGCTTTTCCATAATTTCTTCGAAAGGATCAATATCGTCCTTGTTTTCCGGTTTCATGCCGAGCACCACATCGCCGTACATTTGCACGAAACGGCGATAGGAGTCCCAGGCAAAACGCTCGTTACCCGATTTTTTTGCAATTCCCTGCACGGCCAGGTCGTTCAGTCCCAAATTCAACACGGTGTCCATCATCCCGGGCATGGAAACGCGGGCTCCGGAACGGACCGAAACCAGACAGGGATTGTCTTTATCACCGAAACGGCTTTCCGTAAGTGTTTCGATCTGGACAACTGCCTGTTTTATTTCTTCTTTCAGCAACTTACTAACCGTTTCCCTGCCCTGGGTCATATAAATGGTGCAGGCTTCTGTGGTAATAGTAAAGCCCGGGGGAACAGGAACCCCGATCAGGTTCATTTCTGCCAGATTAGCACCCTTCCCACCGAGCATATTTTTCATATCGGCTTTTCCCTCGGCTTTTCCGTTGCCAAAGGTATACACATACTTTGTCATAAACTTTTTTTTAGATAAGTTCTCGATTACTGTTCTCATTTCTAAACGCTAATGTAGGGATAGTTTTCATAAACTGAAATAAATGAAAGCAAAAATCGCAGTGTATTTTCACGTTCCTTAACGAAGTTTGAGGCTTGTTAACGATCTGACTCCCTATCTTTGTTCCTGCAAGTAAGAATTTTTTCATAGAGATAGGTTTTGGTTAAGTTTCGAAAAGGATGGGAGAGCCCATCCTTTTTTATGTATATTTGTCAGTTTGCTTGTTGTGTTTCCTGACTTTTTTTCCGTAATTTCCAGTTGCTTAGGCCATTTTGTCGGCTGCCGGATCGTTTACTGAAAATGGTTTTTTCTTTGAACGGACAGGTATATGGTTTTCCCGCAACCGGATCCCGGCTAACTGTAGAGAACCTGAGTTCGGGAAAACCGGGTATACATCAATTGAGGAAGGAGAAAGATTATGAATTTTAATCAGTTTACCATTAAATCGCAGGAAGCTTTGCAGACTGCTTTTGAAATGGCCCAGGGGAGGCAGCAGCAGGCTGTTGAGCCGGGGCATGTGTTGAAAGGATTGTTTCATGCATCGGAGAATGTGACAGGCTATTTACTTAAAAAACTGGGTGTCAATTTAAATATGTTCGGACAGGCGCTTGACCGCATCGTGGAGGCCTACCCGAGAGTATCCGGGGGAGAACAGTACCTTTCCGGCGATACCGACAAGGTTTTGCATAAATCCGTTGAACTGTCCCGGAAAATGGGCGACC
>JBFWIL010000253.1:0-3776 GCA_050256015.1 Mangrovibacterium sp.
ATTACAAGAAAACCCGGAACTTAACCAATCGACAAAAACATAATAAAATTACAAATCAATAAAAAAACAAGTACCTGTTCCCGTTGATTGTGATGGCATCCCTGTTTTTTTTGCTCGGATTCATTACAACCATGAACAATTCCATGATCGACTTTCTCAAAGATGCGTTTCATTCAAACGATGTGGAGAAACAATTGCCCAATTCATTTTTTTACGGAGCCTATGCCCTGTCTGTTCCTGTTGGCCTGATCATAAACCGGATAGGCTATAAATACGGAGTGTTGTCGGGGCTGGCATTGATTGTGGTCGGCTTCTTTCTCTGCATTCCCATGGTAGGGCTGGGCTACATCCCGTTTCTCGGAGCTGTGGCAATCTTTGCCCTGGGGGTTGTGCTTCTTCAGGTGGCTGCCAACCCTTATGTGAATGCGCTCGGAGCTCCGGAAACCGCAGCCAGCCGGCTTACGCTGACCAATGCGCTGAATTCGGTGGCAACGGTAATTGCTCCGGTTTTTGTTTCCATGCTTATTGTCAACGACACGAACGATCCGAAAGCCGTGCAGGGACCTTTTGCCATTATTGGCGGAATTACGCTGGTTATCCTGCTCGTTATGTCGTTTCTTCGTCTTCCCGAAATTAAAGGTGATGAGGATGAGCTTACCGGCAGTTCAAAAAAGCAGTACAAGTCTAGTGCATTCAAATATCCGCACGTCTGGTTGGGGTCTCTGGCCATTTTTTTCTATATGGGGATTGAAATCGGTATTCCCAGCTTTTTTGCCGACTATACCGACAAACTGGGATTTCAGTTCTCTTCCCTGGAACGGACCGATATGCTGAAATATTACTGGGGTGGCTTGATGGTCGGGCGTTTGCTGGGCATATTCGTTCTTCAGAAATATACGGCCCGTCAAATCCTTAGTCTTTGTGCGTTGGGCGGTGCCTTGCTGGTTACTGCCTCCCTGCTGATCGGCTCAGGGGCGGCAACTGTTGCCCTATGGCTTTTCCTGGGAACAGGTCTGTTTCATTCCATTATGTGGCCTACCATATACAATCTTGCGCTGGAGGATCTCGGTCCGCATGCCAAGATTGCTTCGGGGGTGATTTCCACTTCCGTGATCGGGGCAGCCATCCTGATGCCGGCTATGGGAGCTATTCAGGCGGCTTCCGGTTCGGTGATTTTGGCAATTTGCTGTTTGTTTGTGTATTACCTGTATCTGATTTTCTTTGCCACCAAAGGATCGAAAATAAGGACAGTTTGACTGGACAGGTTTTTATTTAAAAAAGCCGGCAGGAATATTCCTGCCGGCTTTTTTGTATGTTCTATAGCATAAGTTGATAAAAAACAGGAGACAACCAATAAAAGTATAATTTACTTTTATAATTTTGAACAGCTATGGATGATGTGAAACGAAAATTTCTGAAGGAAATGTACGGGGAGCACCCCCGTTATCATGTGGCAGTGGACTGTGTGATTTTTGGCTACCGGGACGGAGAATTGAAATTGCTGTTGTATCCGAGGAGTTTTGAACCGGCCAGGGGAAACTGGTCTCTTCTTGGAGGATTTATTCAGGAAAAGGAGTCTTCCGACCAGGCTGCTGCCCGGATTCTGGAGCGGACCACGGGACTGGACCGGATTTATATGGATCAGGTTGCGGCTTTTTCGGCCCCTGGAAGGGAATCGGCCGCCAGGGTAATCAGTATTGCTTATTATGCCCTGATCAGGCTGGATGAACATGATGAGGAAATTGTACACCAGTACGGAGCAGAATGGTTTTCTTTGCAAACCAAGCCTGAGCTGATCTTTGACCATAATGAGATGGTGGACCTGGCTCTGGTAAAACTGCAGCAGAAAGCAGGATATCAGCTGATTGGTCCGGAACTGCTTCCAGTATATTTTACACTGACCCAGCTCCGGCGTTTGTATGAGGCTATTTTTCAGCGTTCCTTTGATCCGGGAAACTTCCGGAAAAAGGTATTGTCGCTTAACCTGTTGAAGCGTTCCAACCGGAAAGATTCCACCGAATCCAAAAAAGGCGCCTATTATTACAGCTTCCGGAAAGAAGAAAGTCCGGTGGGAGACATTGCCCGAATTGTAAAAATGTAAAATTTTGGGATACCAATTTAAAATTAAAGGATATGGAAAAGATTGATTTAAAAAAACTGGAAGTCTGGTTTGTTACAGGAAGCCAGAATCTATACGGTGAAGAAGCCCTCCGGCAAGTCGACCAGGACTCGGAAACCATTGCCCGTGCTCTGGATGCTTCGGCCGAAATACCTGTAAGCCTGGTTTTTAAGCCTGTCGTTACCACGCCCGAAGAGATTTGCCTGATCTGTCAGGAGGCCAATCACGATGATCACTGCATTGGAATTGTGACCTGGATGCATACTTTCTCTCCTGCAAAAATGTGGATCCAGGGCCTGTCGGTGCTCAACAAGCCGCTGGCCCACCTGCATACCCAGTTTAACCGGGACATTCCCTGGAGTGAAATTGACATGGATTTCATGAATCTGAACCAGTCAGCTCACGGGGGACGGGAATTTGGCTTTATCTGTTCCCGCATGCGTATTGAGCGGAAAGTAATTGTTGGTCACTGGCAGGACGAAAAGGTTCAGCATAAACTGGGGATATGGACGCGCGCTGCTCTCGGATACCGGGCTTCAAAAAATCTCAAGATTTGCCGTTTCGGAGACAATATGCGGCATGTGGCGGTTACCGAAGGCGATAAGGTGGAAGCCCAAAAGGTGCTGGGCTGGCAGGTGAATTACCATGGCATCGGAGAACTGGTTGACAGCATGTCAACCGTAACCGAACAGGAGGTGGATGAACTGATCAGGGTATATGCCGCAGCTTATCAGCTGAATGATCTGTCCAATCCCAACGTGCGTTATCAGGCAAAAATCGAACTGGGGATAAAAAAATTCCTGGATGCTAATGGTTACAAAGCTTTTACTACTAATTTCGAGGATCTGACAGGAATGAAACAGCTGCCCGGCCTGGCTTCCCAGCACCTGATGGATCTGGGGTATGGTTTCGGTGCGGAAGGCGACTGGAAACAGTCGGCCCTTGTTTATATCATGAAGGTAATGGGCACCGGACTTTCCGGAGGCTGTTCCTTTATGGAAGATTACACTTATCATCTGGATCCGGCCCGGCCGGCCGTGCTGAGCGCTCATATGCTGGAAGTATGTCCTTCCATCGCATCAGGGAAACCGAAAATTGAAGTGCATCCCCTGGGTATTGGAGGAAAAGATGCACCTGCACGGCTTGTATTCAACGTACCTGAAGGGGAGGGGATCAACGCTACCCTGGTGGATATGGGCGGACGGATGCGTATGATAGTAAATCCGGTTAAGGTAATCAAACCCCGGCCGTTGCCCAAACTGCCCGTAGCCTGCGCACTCTGGGTACCCATGCCTAATCTGGAAATTGGAGCTACGGCCTGGATCCTGGCGGGAGGTGCTCACCACACCAGTTTTTCCATGGCCCTGAACCGCGAATGTTTGGAAGATCTTGCCTCCATGTTTAAGCTGGAATTTGTGGCTATTGAAGAAAAGACCAGCATTACTGAGTTCAAGAAGGAACTCCGGTGGAATGATCTGTATTATCATCTGTCCAAAGGCTTGTAACTATCCGGAATAATAACCTTTAAACTGAAACTGAATGGCTTTACTTGACTGGATTGTAATTGGAGTATTCGCCTTGTTGCTCATTGGCATTATTGTCTGGGTATTCAGGCAGAAGCAAACCAGTTCGGGAGATTACTTCCTGGCCGGAAGAG
>JBFWIL010000254.1:0-3741 GCA_050256015.1 Mangrovibacterium sp.
AAGAAAATCCGGCAGCTTGCAGTCGTCCGGGAAAGACAGAGGGACTTTCAAGCAGCACGACGGCAGCCCGGCCATAGATCAGCCTAAGGGCGGTGGCAGGAACCCGTAAAACGGCCGGACGCTGCAGTTCCCGGGAAAAAAGCCGGGTAAAATCCTGGTTGGTAGCCTGGTGCGGAGCCGTCAGGTTGTAGATGCCCGAGAATTCTTCCCGGCTTATGGCTGTGTAAAAAGCGCGTTCCAGGTCGGTAATGTGAATGAAGGGAAAAGCCTGTTTGCCTGTTCCTATCCGGCCGCCCAGACCGGCCCGGAAAAGCGGGTATAGTTTTCGGATCAGAAGCGAGTCTTTTCCCAAAACCAGACCGGTCCGGAAAATCACCCGCCGGACAAGCCCGGAAAGTCCGGCAGAAGCAGCTTCCCAGTCGGTTACCACCTTGCCCAGAAAGTCAGTACTGAAATCCGGGCTTTTCTCATCATGGCTTTTCCCGCCTACATAAATGCCCGTGCCCGAAATGGCAATAAATACCCGGGGACGCTTTTCTTCGGGAAGCCGACTGATGGCTTCTGCCAGATTCCATGTGGTTACCATCCTGCTGTTGTAAATAACCTGCTTGTTTTTCCGGGTCCATCGCTGCATGACCGGAGCTCCGGCCAGGTGAATTACGGCATCAGAACCGGCCAGATCTGCAGCGAGTTCATCCAGTTTGCCGCAGAGTAAAAGTCTGCTTACCCGACTCACCTCGATTCCATGCTTTTCCAGAAAACAGCTCAGATTCCTGCCGATAAATCCATGTGCTCCCGTGATGCTTACTTTCATCTGTTTATAATTTGTTTTTAATTGCCAGATGGAACTCGCCAGGATAATCATGCCCCTGTGTGAGAGGTATGGCTCTCATGGCTCGTTTCATGGATTATTTGTTTATCTTTAATAGACAATTTAATTGCGGAAAAGTTTTTTCCCGGGAGGAAAAATCAAATCCATATTATTCTTTAGTTTTGACTGAAAATTCAGGTTATGGTTCAAAAGAAAACACCGGTAAAACATAAGCGCAGCGTTAAACGAAAACCCCGGGGCCGCAAGCCGTCCGGAAAACGGATTAAATCTTTGCGGAAAAGGCTGGGTATTGTTGTGATCCGCCTGTTTGTGCTGGGTCTTATTCTGTTTGCCCTGTTTTTTACGGCGGTTTATCTTGGATTCCTGGGGTATTTGCCCACTGCGGCACAGCTGCGGGAGATCCGTAACCCCCAGGCTTCCGAGGTCTTTGCCGGAGACGGGAGGTTGCTGGGACGGTATTATGTGGAAAACAGAAGCAATGTGCGTTATGAAGAAATTTCGCCTGATGTCATTCATGCGCTGATCGCCACGGAAGACGCCCGGTTTTATGAGCACCGAGGAATTGATGAAGTGGCCCTGCTCCGCGTATTGTTCCGGACCCTCCTGCTGCACGATCGCGGTGCCGGTGGCGGAAGTACGCTCAGCCAGCAGATTGCCAAAAATCTGTTTCCCCGCAATGAGCTGTGGCTGTTTTCCATGCCCGCTAATAAACTCCGTGAGGCCATAATTGCCTACCGGCTGGAACGGATTTATACCAAGGAAGAAATTCTTACGCTTTATCTGAATACGGTACCCTTTGGCGAAAATATTTTCGGAATAGAAGTGGCTGCAGAACGTTATTTCAGCAGGCATCCGCGTGAGCTGAACGTCGGTGAGGCTGCTGTTCTTGTGGGTATGCTCAAGGCCAATAACCGGTATAATCCGAGGCTGAATCCGGAAAAATCGCTGGAACGCCGGAATGTGGTTATCGGTCAGATGGTAAAAAATGAATACCTTACGGAGGCCGAAGGGGAAGCCTTTAAGGCCAGGCCGCTGGGACTGCGCTACCGGAGAATTTCATACAACGAAGGACCGGCTCCCTATTTCCTGGAGATGTTGAAGCCCGAACTGCTGGAGTGGTGCCGGAGCCACACACGCGAGGATGGTGAACCCTATAACCTGTACACTGACGGCCTGAAGATCAGGACAACCATTAATTATGATTTCCAACGTTTTGCCCGTGAGGCGGTCCGCGAGCAGATGAAAAGCCTGCAGGGCGTCTTTGATTCCCACTGGAATGCCAGGGAGCCCTGGGCAAAGAATCCGGCTATCCTGGAAAGGGCCATCCGGAGGAGTGAACGGTATAAAAAAATGAAAGCTGCAGGATGCAGCGAGAAGGAAATACTTAACGCTTTCAGCCATCCCGTTCAAACTACCCTGCACGACTGGAATGGTGACCGGCAGCGTGAAGTAAGTCCGCTCGATTCGCTGAAACATTATCTGCGCATGCTTAATGCCGGTTTCATTGCGCTGGATCCGGCTACGGGCGATCTCAAGGCCTGGGTTGGGGGAATTGACTTCCGCGTGTTTAAGTACGATCATGTGACAGCTTTGCGACAGGCCGGTTCTACGTTCAAACCTTTTGTATATCTGGCTGCCCTGGAGAAGGGGATAAGTCCCTGTGCTTATTTTTCCAACGAACGCAGAATTTATCCGCAATATCAAAACTGGTCACCGCGCAACTCCCACGATCATTATACGGGCTATTATTCCATGGAAGGGGCATTGGCTAAGTCGGTCAACACGGTTGCCGTGGATGTGCTTATGCAAACAGGTCTTAATCAGGTTATCCGAACCTCCGGGGAACTGGGCATTGAACAGGAACTTCCGGCTTTTCCCTCCCTGGCTCTGGGGGTGGCTTCGGTGAGTCTTAAGGAGATGGCCGTGGCCTATGCCACCATCCTGAATGGAGGGAGACGGGTTACACCCTATTACCTGGTTTCGGTCAGCGACAGCAGGGGGCAACTTCTGGCTGAGTTTCCCCGGCCGGCGCCGCAGCTTACTTCCATTGCCCCTGAGAATTGCCGGATCCTGGTTCATATGCTGCAGGCGGTTGTCCGGGACGGAACCGGTGCTGCTGTCCGGAGCCGTTACCGGCTCACAGGCGATTTCGCAGGGAAAACCGGAACCACCCAGGATCATTCCGACGGCTGGTTTTTCGGAATGAGTCCGGATCTGGTTGCCGGTTGCTGGGTCGGAGGGGAGGACCCGGGTATTCATTTCCGCAGCATCACATACGGTCAGGGAGCATACATGGCCCTGCCCGTGGTGGGTAAGTTTTACAGTAAACTGTATAGGGAACAGTCTTACCGGAATCTGGCCTGTGCCAAATTTCCGCAGCCGTCGGCTAAAGTGCTTGCACAACTGGATATTCCCGCTTTTCTGGAAACTTCCGGACCTTTCCCGGGTAAGTTGCCGGGAAATGGTTTGAAAAAGCAGGAGGCTGATAAACAGGTAGATAAAAAGCACAAAGAAAAGAAAAAAGATAAGCGAAGACTGTGGGATGTGGTTCGGGATATTTTTGGCAAGAAGAAATAAAATTACTGTTCCGAATCGGTTTTTATATTTAAATTTGCCGCCTCATGCGAAGAGGATTTTCTTTGTTTGTGAGGTTTCACCGCTGGAGACTGCGGCATTTGACTGAACGGCAGTTGCAAAACATTTTTCACATGATTAAGAAGATTTGAGTACAATGTCAGCGATGAAATCAAAACTGGATCCGTTGATCCAAAGCGTGTTTGTTGGGAAAAAAATTTACTGGTTAAGCCTGTTGGTGGGATTGATGAGCGGAACTGCCGCGTTGGTTCTGAAAAATCTGATTCATTTTACTGCAGATATCCTGGTGGGAAACCTGCAGATAACCCGGGAGA
>JBFWIL010000255.1:0-3741 GCA_050256015.1 Mangrovibacterium sp.
GACAAAAATACAAAAATACTCCGAAGGCCGTTAACCCGGGTTCGGCACACCAGAGCAGGTAATAAACCATTCAGAAACCGAACTCGTCAACATTTCTTCCTGACTGTCATACCGATTCAATCCCACCCGGATGATCGTTCTTCTTATACTGCTCCGCAGCTCTGCGTGTAACTCCCTTGCCTATAAATTTTCAACAGAATCGTTCTTTTTCCGCATCGGTACCCCCCGGCCGGTGAGAAGCCAGTCAATATTAATGATCTGCGAGTAAGGAGAAAGCATAAAACGGCGAAAAAAGCCATAGCTTGGGGCAGATTTCCCTTTAATGATGTCGTAGATAGTTTGCGATCTCTCATATCCCAGATTGGTGGCAAAGCTGTTGGGGGTAATATTCAGACTTTGGATCATCATATGCACTCTTTCAGAAATTTCTGCACTTCTCGATCCGGTTTTGTATTTGCTGCTTTCTTCCTGAACAAAGTCCGGATTATCGGTTCCAAGCAGCGGCGGACCTGCTTCATCCATGAGCCAGTTGAGGCTGACTTCAGGATAGGAATCAATAATCTTTTTAAGAATACCAAACGAAGGCTCACTCTGCCGGCAACCGATGATGTCGCGCAAAGTACTTACCGGCACATTGATGCTCCTTGCAAAAGGTCGTTGCCGCCCTTCCGCAAGCAGGTCAACAAGATGCCTGATACGCTCATTAATATTCATACATGCAAATATTCATCCTCAGATTTTGTCTATTGAACTCAATTCCGTACATTTGTTGAGTAAAATCAATAAACACTGTTGCCTATGACAAAAACCTGATCTAAACCACTTTGAAATGCGCTGGGGCCAACAGCTGCCTTCCCGGCACAAATCCTCCTGCGGTTCCTTCCATCGGTATTGGCATACTTGGGAACCGCAGGATTAGTTCCTGACAGATAAAGCCCCTTCAAACGTTCAAATTTATGAAACGAGCATGTTGTTACCAAACACAAAGAGAATAATGTGCGAACTTTTCAATATTGAAACTCCGCTTCAAAAAATCAACCATCAAACTCTCCGACAAGAGCACAAGCTTACATAAAATCCGCAACCTCACAGTTTATAATTATTTTTCCACCTTTTTAACAGGATCAACTGTATTAAAAACTGATAACAATAAAATTGACGGTTCCGGAAATATTATCGGATATTTGTATATGCCTGAACACAGCACAATTGAAACAGGCTGATCCTGTCCGTGGCAGATTATGGGTGAGAGGTATATGCCTGAACACAGTATAGTTGAAACCAGGTGGGATTGTTATGGTCCGACGGTTGAAGAACACGAAGTAAAAGCGAATGCCGATTACATGGCAGAACACTTAAAGGAATACGGATGGGAATACATTGTGGTGAATATCCGGTGTTGAGAATGATAGGGATTTAAACCGGTAAGTGATTATATGGGCTAAAGTTTGGCATCCATATCATGCGGGGTATTCCCAGGTTTCCTTATATCGGGGAAGGAACATGGCCCTATTGTGATATGATTCCGCTGGGACGTATCGCGATCAGGGGAGAAAGCCCCTAAGCGTATCCTTTACCGATATGGGGATTAATGGGGTGTGTGAGTTTGAAAACATGTGGAGAGGTGATAATCTGGGAAAAATAAAAGATAATTTTGAATGGACTTTACCTCTGCATGCGTGTATTCTGTGTAAAATATCTCCGGGAAAGGCATAATAGCGTTTTTGTTGAGATAAACATGTAATGAACAAGGGAAATGCCGACGCCTGTAACCGGGAAAAAAATCAAACATATATCAATATTTAACAAACGTGAAGCTTTCAAATTTCAGGATCAGGGTAAAACCTGCTGCAACTTTTCCGGTCATGTTACGTCTAACCAGCAAAAGATAAAAAAACAAAAGTCATGGAAGGAACATACGCCATCGTCAGTCCGTTTATAGCTGCTATCCTCATTATCCTGATCATTTTTATTGCAAAAACCCTGAGAGATAAATTCCGGAACCAGGTATTGATCAAAGCCATTGAAAAAGAGATGGAACTCTCTCCTGAACTGTTTCAGAACAATCACAAGAGGAAAATGGATCCGCTAAGCTCCGCGCTGGTCACCATCGGCACCGGCATCGGGCTGTTCATTGCCCTTTACCTGTTTTTTAACCAAATAAAATTTGCCGCCTTTGGTTTCATACCTCTCTTCATCGGGCTAGGCCAGCTGGCCGGCTATCTCCTAAACAAGAAAAAAGAAAATCAAATGCAACAATAATCTCTGCAAGCCAGATTTCTCCTAATATTAATCTGTCAGGTGACCAAAAAAGAGTTTGAACAACAGGTAAAAATCAATCAGGAACCGCTCAGGCGGTTTCTGATTAACCTCTGTTCCGGAGATTCCGGACTGGGGGACGATCTGGCCCAGGAAGCTTTCTTAAAAGCATACACTAAGTTGCAAACCTTTAACAGCCGGTCAAAATTTTCCACCTGGCTGTTCCGCATTGCCTACAACTGCTTTTGTGATTATCAGCGCAAAGCCAGGCAATGCCCAACCACTGAGCTGGATCAAGGCAGGTTGTCTTCTTTTCCGGAAACGGACTCAGCTTTGGAAGAAGAAGACCGGATGCTCTACCAGGCTCTTTCCATGCTTGGGGAAAAAGAAAATGTCTGTATCCTGTTATATTACATGGAAGAGAAAAGCATCAAAGAAGTCTCCTCCATTACCGGCATTAAGGAAAACACTGTAAAGTCTCATTTATCAAGAGGCAAGAAAAAATTGGCAGAACATTTAACATCAATTGGTTATGAAAGAAGATAAAAGTATTATATTTCTGCAGGAACACAAGCAGCACATTGCTGACAACGGCTTTAGCAACCGGATTCTCGCTGCCGTGAACTGCCTTCCCGCGCCTGCCCCTCGCCAAGTCCCGGGCACCGGATACAACTGGCTCATTACCGTAATCTCGGCCTTTCTCGGGTTTGGGGTTTTTGCCCTGCTCGGAGGCTATGCCGAAATTATTCACGGGCTCAGCACGCTGGGCGATGCGGTAAAAGGG
Source organism: Mangrovibacterium sp. (assembly GCA_050256015.1). Taxonomy (GTDB): domain Bacteria; phylum Bacteroidota; class Bacteroidia; order Bacteroidales; family Prolixibacteraceae; genus JBFWIL01. The sequence goes on from JBFWIL010000255.1 coordinate 3,044, forward strand.
CTAAAAGCCCTCAGCCCCGAAAACACCGTATCGGTTCTGATTTTGGCCTGTTCTCTGTATGCCGTGGGCAAATTTGCCATTGAGGCGGAATAAGCTTCCGTCATCTGCCACATGTTGTCTGTTGATTTGCCGGGGAACATTTCTGCAGAATCAACGCTAAAAAACCGATATTTTGATTCCACCATGGTACGATTAAAATTATATGAATATCCGTATGTTTACCTAAAAAGATTATTTTTGAGGAAACGAAAGTATCATGAGCCTAATTGACTTTATATCACAATTTCCAGATGAAGAAAGCTGCAAGCAGAAGTTCAAGGAATACCGGGACCATGTTGGTGTTGTTTGTCCGAAGTGCGGGGGTACAGAGCATTATTGGAAAAAGGATAAAGAACAATATGAATGTAAGTCTTGTCGGACAAGGATAACCTTAAAAAGCGGCACGGTTATGCACAAATCAAAACTTCCGTTCCGGTATTGGTTTATTGCTATGCATTTACTGACAGCAACCAAGAAAAGTTTTTCAGCCAAAGAAATACAGCGACAATTAGGGCATAAGCGTTATCATCCAATTTGGCACATGGTGCATAAACTGCGAGAATGCATGGGAAAAAGAGATGGGGAATATATTTTGGCAGGAAGAATTGAACTGGACGAAGGCTATTTTTCAACAGAAGGACCTATATCAGAAAAAGATA
>JBFWIL010000256.1:0-3720 GCA_050256015.1 Mangrovibacterium sp.
GCCAATGGCCAAAACCATTTATGAAGTACGGTTCCTGAGAGATCTGGCAAAGAAAACCGGGGTGGTCACACAGATGGGTAACCAGGGGCACAACCTGGAGGGAACGATGCAAACCGTGGAATGGATCCGTTCCGGTGCCATTGGAAACGTGACTGAAGTTCACCTGTGGTCGAACAGGCCGGTCTGGAGGCAAGGTTATTTCGATCGTCCGGCAGGCGTTGAAGTTCCGGCTAATTTAAATTATGACCTTTGGCTGGGACCGGCTCCGGAAAAACCCTATAACCCGGAGGCCCTGCATTTTGCATGGCGCGGATTGTGGGATTACGGTACAGGTGCCATGGGTGATATGGGAGCACATACGTTCGATGCCCCGATTTGGGCTTTGAATCTTGGAATGCCGACAAAAATCCAGGCTACGACAACGCCGTTCAACAGTGAATATCTTCCCCAGTCGGAAAGTGTAACTTACGAATTTCCGGCACGCGGGAATATGCCCCCGGTAAAAGTGACCTGGAGCGATGGCGGGATCAAACCGGCCCGTCCGGCTGAGCTGGAAGCTGACCGGCAGTTGAGAGAAGCGCTTTACATCGGGGATAAAGGCATGATTATGCACGGAACGCATGGTGCATCACCGGAACTCATTCCCGATAACCCGGATTTTAAAGAACCTGAAAAACGGCTTAAACGCCCTGCCAGCATCTATGTTGATTTTATTGAAGCAATAAAAGAAGGGAGAAAAGCGGCCAATGATTTTGAAACAGCTTCAAAATTAACAGAGATCATGTTGCTTACCAACATTGCTGTTGTTGCACAGCAGCTTCATATTACCCTGGAATATGATGCAGGAAATATGAAGATAACAAACTGCGCGGAAGCGAATAATTATTTCCATTACGAATATCGTAAGGGGTGGAGTTTGTAGCAGTTCAGCTTAGTCAGGGGCTGTCTGAAAAGTCCGGCAAGTTTTTGCTTTTTGGACAGCCTCTTTCAACCTTCAAAAAATAAACACATGGAGAATAAAAAAGACAAAGGTCAGTCAAGAAGAAAATTTCTGACCAGTTCGGCAGCCCTGGCAGTAGCGTCAATGGTACCGCTAAATTTTGCGTATGGAAACCCGGAAGAAACAACAAAAGGCGAAAAAGTAAATTCCAATTTTGGCGGTGTTAACATTGGGGCCATCACCTATAGCTGGCGTTCGATGCCCGGAGGACTGGAAAACATTGTAAAATACTGTAAAGAATGCGGCCTCAGTTCAATTGAATTAATGAGCGGCGACCTGGAAACCTATTTGGGCGCACCTGAAAATCCGATGATGGCCATTTTTATGGAAATGCAACGGCAGGCAGCACAACAAGCCGGAGGTGAAGATGCGCCGGCTCAACCACGAAGAAGGAGCCGTCCGGAATTTACACCTGAACAACAAGCCAGGATCGACAAATACAATGAGGAAGCTCGTGAATTCCGTTTGAATGTTGACATGCAAAAAGTAATTGCGGCTAAAAAACTTTTTGACGATGCAGGCATTAGCATTCACCTGGTAAAATTCTCTCCGTCCCGCTGGTCGGATAAAGAAATCGATTATGCATTCAGGGTTGCAAAAACCATGGGCGCCAAAGGCGTGAGCGAAGAGATCAGCGAAGAAGCAGTCAGAAAATTAGCTCCGTTTGCCGAAAAATACGGAATGTATGCTGTTTTCCATCAACACATGCAGTTTGCCGAGGTAGATGGGTTCAGTTACGATACGTTCATGGCGGTCTCCCCGGCTGTGATGTTTAATTTCGATTCCGGTCACTTCTTTGGTTCTACAGGAAGGCATCCTAACGAAATCATCAAAAAGTACAACGACCGCATTTTTAGTATTCATATAAAAGACAAAACCGGACCTGATGCTGAAATTCCGAATACGAACCAGGTTTGGGGACAGGGACAAATGCCCCTGGAGGAAGTGTTGTTGCTGATCAAAAAGGAGAAATGGCCGATTTACTGCGACATCGAACTGGAATATGAAATTAAACCGTGGTCCGATGCCGTGAAAGAAGTTAAAACCTGCCGCAACTATGCACGGCAGATCTTAATGTAACAGCAAAACATGTCTCCGGAAATTGCCGGGGACATGTTCTCCTAAATTCTCCAGCCGTTCTCCTTGCAAAGAAATATCGTAGAACAACTGGAAGTTGCGGTATCCTCACTATTATTTTTGGATATCATCGATCCATTCTTGTTGTTTTTTTAAATCATCTTTGAATTCGTTCAATCCTTTTGACCAATCCATCATAAAAGATGCTTTTATATATGATGCCTGCCCCAGATGATATAACTTTTTGTACCTGTCTACTGATTCTTCCATTTTTTCTATGAATTCGTCTGTTTTTTGCTTTGAAAAATCATTTTCCAGTAGCATGCAGGCTTTCATAATTACAGCTTCTTCTTTTGTTGTCATTGTTTCAGTAGCTAGTTTGAGAATTTCTGAATCAATAACAAAACGATGAATCTCTGATCTGTATGGCGATTTTACAGCTATTGAATCTGCTTTTCTTGCCAGAGTTAATGCTTCATCGGCTAATTCAGTTAAAAGCGGAATAACTTTGTCGGGAGTTAATGCTGATTCCACATTTTCATTTTTTACTAAATATCTGGCGTATTGACTTACCGGCATGCATTTACGTTGAGCCAAATTTTCTACTTGTATTCTTTGGGCATAAGGGTAAAATTCTTTGAACATCTTGGGATTCTTTCCCGTAACTGGCATGTTATATTTATTTTGATATCGTTTAAAAAAGTATTCATCGAATGGACGAGGATAATATCGTTGTTCTGCCCTTCCTGTTTCTCGATATAAGGTGTAAGGTGTTTCATCCAGGCTTTTGTTATAGTTTAGTATCTGGTCTACAGATTGGTTCATAAGCGTAACGGCAGACCACCAGTTTGCAACACGGGTAGCATTTAAGTTTAATAGTCCCGGACCAATAGGACCTGATACTTCATACCACCTTGCAATCAATCTACCTATTTCTTTAGATTCAAATCGATTAGTATAATAGTCAATCCAAAACACGTGTTCTTTTTCATTATCTCTGTCAGCATTCCACATATATCGCCCGATAGCTTTATAAAAGGGGGCATCCCTATCAATATATTTAAGTCGGGGAGTTACTTTATCGTAGGTGTATGGCCAATCCCAAAAAGATTGTCCCCAAAATTCAATTCCACGAACAAATCCAAGTGATTTCCAGTGTTGAGCCATTTCTTTAATGTACAGATGATCCGCCCAACGTATTGGCTTCAAATCTTCTGCGGGGCCATGTGCTGCATTAATTATGTGCCCAGCTGTCACTCCTTCCCATTTCATGTTTCTAACATCAGGATAAGGAGAACTTACACTTTCATCGTTATGTTTAAGTTCCGAATAACAATTTTTATAAAGAACCTTTAATTGATCTTGTAAATCTCTATTTAAGGTCCAGTCCCGAATAACAATTAGTGGATCTTTACCACTTTTTTTTGCCGCATCAAAAATCACATCGCGAAACCATTCTAATTGATATTTTGACAGAAGACTTTCTCCAGGGCAGGCATAAAGACCAACAGAGGGAAAGGTTTTGAAATAGCGACTTAAAGCATAATGGGTGTATTCTTTCAATAAAGGGGTTGGTATAGCGGGATGAGCCTCTATATTGTGTTTTATTGCAAAAGGAGGAGAAACTTGAATATTATAAAAAT
>JBFWIL010000257.1:0-3676 GCA_050256015.1 Mangrovibacterium sp.
GGCAAAAGATTAAGTGCATTTCTGCAAAGACACCGTCATTCACAAGGTTATGTTTGGAAAAGAGGATTTTTCTTTTCAACTCGTTATTCATTATACAGGCATTGTATTTTATAGTATAGTATTTAGATAAAGAAAATTTCCCTCCTGTCGCATTATAGTTTTCCGTAAATTTCTGAACCTTTCTTAAAGGATAAATTCCTTTTTTGCCCATATCAAGCGATTCATAATTAATATCAGTAGCATAAATCTGTGTACGGCGAAGCAGATTTTCTTCTTTTAAAAGGATGGCCATGGAATAAGCCTCTTCTCCCGTTGCACATCCGGCACACCATATATTAATGTAGGGATAGGTTTTTAACACCGGTATCACTCTCTCCCTGAGCTCTTTGTATTGCAGGGGATCCCTGAACAGATCGGTGACGGTTACCGATAAATTTAAAAGCAGCCTGTTGAAATAATCCTTATCATGCAGCACCCTCGGGATCATCTCGGCTATGGATCCGAGATGATCAGCAGCCATTTGGTTCTCAAGACGCTTCTCCATCCCTGAAAGAACATAAGACCGGAAATCATATCCGTAACGTTTGTAAATGGCTTCAAGCAGCAAACGACTTTCCAGGTTTTTGATATTTACAGATTCTGAATTCATCAGAGTTTATTTTTTTTCGTACAGCCATACCCGGATCAGATTGATCAACTGATCCACATCTACCGGCTTGGTTAAATAATCATTTGCCCCTGCCGCCATACATTGTTTCTTGTCTTCAGCCATTGCCTTGGCCGTCAGGCTTATGACAGGCAGCTTTTCATATTTCTCTTGCTGCCTGATTTTTCTGATCGCCTCAAGGCCGTCCATTACCGGCATCATAATATCCATCACCACTATTTCTATTCCTTCGTGTGCATCAAGCTGCTCCAGGGCAACTTGCCCGTTTTCGGCCAGAAAGACCTCCATGCCCACATCGGTCAGCTTTTTTGACAGGGCATAGGTATTGCGCATATCATCATCGGCAATTAGTATTTGCCGGCCCTTCATCACCTGTTCCGGGTCGTGCAGTTCGGTTACGATTCTTCGTTGTTCATCCGAGAGGTTGGTGTTCAGGCTGTGTAAGAACAGAGATACTTCATCAAGCAGGCGTTCCGGAGAAATAACCCCTTTAATAATGATACTGTGTGTGTATTTGTTTATTTCTGTTATTTCATTTTTACTGAGTTCCTTGCCGGTATATATAATGACAGGAATATTTTTCCCTTTTTCTGTCTTCTGCATTTCCATGAGCACTTCAAAACCACTCATATCAGGAAGTTTCAGATCAAGAATAATGCAATCGAAATTCTGTTTCCTGAATTTATTCAGGGCTGTTTTTCCCGTCGCGGCAGTGGTTACCCGTATTTCTTTATTTTGCAGCAGCCGGACCATGGCCTCCTGGCTGTTTTTATTATCTTCAATGATCAGAATCTCTTTCAGCCCGGCATTATGAATATTTTCTATTTTCTGGATTGCCTGTTCAATATCTTTTTTAGTTACCGGTTTTGAAAGGAACCCGATGGCTCCCTTTTGAAGGGTACTCATCTCTTCATCTTCGACTGAAAAAACATGTACCGGGATATGCCTGGTTTCCAGGTTAAATTTCAGATGGTCCAGTACCTTAAGTCCGTTGATGTCAGGCAGTCTTAAATCAAGAATGATCCCGTCAGGCAAATATCGGGAAGCCAGTTCCATGCCTTTTTTCCCCTGGTCCGTGACAATCGTTTTAATGCCGTAATCACGGACCTCTTTCTGTAGAATTTCCGCAAACCGTTTGTCATCTTCAATAATCAGAATCGAGTGGTCCTTACCGGAAATCTGATCCCTGTCATCCGGTAAAAAGACAGGCTGAATGTGAAACGAGCCTGTTACCTGTTCCCGGATATCTGGTTTTATTTGATTTTCGGAAGGATCTTTTCCTGAAACAACGGCATCTTCCGCTACTTCATCAGCCTGCGGCAGATAGAGGGTAAATTCGCTTCCTTTACCGACTTCACTTTTCAGCCGGATTTCACCGCCCAGCAGAGAAGCCATTTCACGGGATATGGTCAGTCCCAGGCCTGTGCCGCCGTACCGACGTGAAATGCCACCTTCAGCCTGCTGAAAAGCCTCAAATATTATGGCCCGTTTGCTTTCTTCAATGCCAATGCCCGTGTCAATAACCGAAAAGGCCAGCACCTTGCCTGCAGGATACATTTTCCTGCGTATCTTTATGGACTGGTCAGGTACAAAAATATTCAGCTTCACCTCTCCTTTGCCGGTAAACTTAAAGGCATTCGACAACAGGTTCTTTAAAATTTGTTCCAGCCGTTGCTGATCGGCGATTATATGTTTTTTTACAGTTGTTCCTTTATTTACCGTAAAACGGACATTTTTTTGTTTGGAAACAGGAATAAATTGATTCTTAATATTTTTGATCACTTCATTTGTTTCCACTTCCCGGGCATTTACAACTAAATAGCCGGCTTCTACTTTTGAAAGATCCAGTATATCATTGATCAGATTTAACAGGTCGACTCCTCCTTCATAAATTATCCGGGCATCTTTAACCTGGTCTTCTTTCAGGTTACCTTTTTCATTTTTACTTAATTCCTTGGCAAGTATAAGTAAGCTATTCAGCGGAGTTCTCAGCTCATGCGACATATTGGCCAGAAATTCAGATTTGTATTTATTGGCCAGTTCGAGTTCTTTTGCTTTAAGCTCGATATCCGTCCTGGCGCTGTTAACTTCTTCTTTTTGCTTTTCAAGATCGGAGGTTTTGGTTTCCAGTTCTTCGTTGGTTGCTTTCAGGGCGTCACTTTGCTCTTTCAGCATTTGCTGTTGTTCCAGTAACTCATCAGATTGTCTTTGCGATTCGGCCAAAAGCACTCTCATTTTCTGCCTGTCTCTTGCAGAGTTGACCGCAATGGCAATATTTTCGGAGACCAGCTTCAACAGGCTTAAATCATTATCACTAAAACGATCCAACGATCCAATCTCCAAAACACCTGCCAACTCGCCATCATGCATAAATGGTTGTACTACTATGCTTTTAGGCATTTTCTGTATCACCCCCGAGCTTACAGGAATTTCATCATCCGGAATATCAGACAGCACAATGGGCTCTTTTTCAAGAGCAGCCTGTCCGATAAGGCTCTCCCCTTTTTTAAATTCCTTATTCATATTTTTTCTTCGGGTAAAAGCATAGGCCCCGGCCAGTTTTAAAACAGGCTCTTCTCCATCCGCTTCTGAAAGATAAAGTACACCAACCTCTCCTTTGAGGTATTTTGTAAGAAATGAGATAATATTCTTTGACAGATCATTGACGTTCTGCTCTCCGCGCATCGCATCATTTAAGCCGCTTTGTCCTGTTTTGATCCATGTTTCACTTTCATTCTCAACGGAAATACGCCTGAGGTTATTTGTCATGGTACTTAAATTTGTCAACTTCAGAACGAATAGGCATTTCCACGCTAAAATCCCCGTTAGCGATGGTATTGGCCGAGTTAACAATATTTATAAAGCTATCGACCATGGAATTGATATTGTTTTTTAATTCAAGGATCTCACCCCTGGATTCTCCTTCAATTTTACTTGAAAAGTCACCATTGGCAAGAGCTGAAGATACTTTGGCTATTTCACGTACCTGGGAGCTCAGGTTGTCGGCCA
>JBFWIL010000258.1:0-3648 GCA_050256015.1 Mangrovibacterium sp.
TCATCTGTTCGCGCAGAAGTTACAACAGTAATGTTCATACCGATAATCCGGTTAACCTTATCAATATTGATTTCAGGGAAAATAATCTGTTCTGGAATGCCCAGCGTATAGTTTCCCTGTCCGTCCATTTTACTTTCAATTCCTTTAAAGTCTCGGATACGGGGCAGGGAGATATTGATCAGCCGGTCCAGGAATTCATACATCCTTTCTCTGCGAAGGGTAACCCGGACACCTATCGGCATTTTCCGTCTCAGCTTAAAATTGGAAATGTCCTTTTTTGATTTGGTCTGGACTGCCTTTTGTCCGGCAATCATCGTCATTTCCTCAGTGGCAACTTCAATGATTTTTTTGTCGGCAATTGCAGCTCCAACACCCTGATTCAGGACAATCTTCTGTAATCTCGGAGCCTGCATTACGGTCTTATAGTCAAATGCTTTGACCAGCGCCGGAATGACTTCTTCCGAATATTTCTTTTTAAGTGTTGGTGTATAAGTCATTACTTAATCTCCTCTCCAGATTTTTTTGAATAGCGTACTAATTTTCCGTTGGCTCCGATTTTCCTGCCAATACGGGTCTTGCTCCCAGTCTTGGGGTCCAGCAGCATCAGGTTGGAGATATGGATCGGTGCTTCCTTTTCCACAATACCCCCCTGCGGATTTTCAGAATTGGGTTTGGTATGCTTCCTGATCATATTCACACCTTCCACAATGGCTCTGTTCTTATCCCTGACAACTTCCAGTACTTTCCCCTGCCGGTTTTTGTCGTTTCCGGCAATCACGATAACCGTGTCACCTTTCTTAATATGTAATTTTTTCTGCATGACTTAATAATTATGCATTAAAGTACTTCTGGTGCAAGTGAAATGATCTTCATGTTCTTATCGCGCAATTCCCTTGCAACAGGTCCGAAAATACGGGTACCGCGCATCTCTCCGGTATTATTCAGCAAAACCACGGCATTATCATCAAACCGGATATAAGTTCCGTCGGCACGACGCACTTCCTTCCTGGTACGGACAACAATGGCCCTGGACACAGTTCCTTTTTTCATATCACTACTGGGAATGGCACTCTTTACCGTGACCACAATCACATCGCCCAGCGATGCATAGCGCTTCCTGGTTCCGCCCAATACACGGATACAAAGCACTTCTTTTGCCCCGCTGTTATCGGCAACTGCACATCTTGATTCCTGTTGTATCATGATTACTTAGCTCTTTCAATAATTTCTACAAATCTCCAACGCTTGTTCTTGCTTAAAGGCCGGGTTTCCATAATCCGTACCCAATCGCCGACATTGCAGGTTTTTTGTTCATCGTGAACGTAGAAGCGGGTGGTTTTGTTAACAAACTTCCCGTAAATCGGATGCTTTTCTTTTAGTTTTACAGCCACAACAATGGTTTTATCCATCTTGTCACTGACAACCACCCCTACACGTTCCTTTCTGAGATTTCTTGTTTCCATCACATACACAAATTAATTATGATTGATTTCCCGTTGACGCAGGATGGTCTTCAGGCGAGCAATATTCCTGCGGACAGCCTTGATTCTCATCGGACTGTCGAGCGGAGAAACCGCATGGTTCATATGCAAACGGGTCAGGCTGTCCTGCTCAAGGATAATTCTTTCCAGAATCTCCTTGTTTGTTAATTCTCTAATTTCAGAAGTCTTCATGGTTAATCTTCTTTTTCAGATTCAACATAATCTCGTCTGATCACAAATTTTGTTGTTACAGGCAATTTCTGAGCAGCCAGCCTCAGGGCTTCCTTGGCCATTTCAAAGGGAACCCCTTCTGCCTCAATCAAAACACGTCCGGGAGTCACCGGAGCAACAAAACCTTCAGGAGCACCTTTCCCTTTACCCATACGCACTTCGGCAGGCTTTTTGGTAATCGGTTTATCGGGGAAAACACGGATCCAGATCTGCCCCTGACGCTGCATATGCCGGGTAACCGCCACACGGGCCGCCTCGATCTGGCGTCCGGTAAGCCAGGCCGATTCCAGTGTCTTTATACCGAAAGAACCGAACGCAAGCTGGTTGCCCCGCTGAGCATTGCCCTTCATTCGTCCTTTCTGGACTCTTCTAAATTTTGTTCTTTTTGGTTGTAACATCCTTTTTTAATTAAAAGGTTTCCAATTATTTTCTTTTCTTTCTGAAACCGCCGCGATCATTCCCGCCGCGGCCACCACGGGGATGTCCGCCCGGGGCACCGGCAGATTTATGCCCCACATTGGGAGAGAGGTCACGCTTTCCGTAAACTTCTCCTTTGCATATCCAGACCTTTACACCGACCAAACCGGTTTTAGTAAGGGCTTCAGCAGGAGCATAATCAATATCGGCACGCAGGGTATGCAAAGGCGTACGGCCATCCTTGTACATTTCCGAACGGGCCATTTCTGCACCGTTCAGCCGTCCGGAGACCATAATCTTTATCCCCTGTGCTCCCATCCGCATAGTGGAAGCAATAGCCATTTTCACAGCACGGCGATAGGCAATTTTCCCTTCAATCTGCCGGGCTACATTATTGGCAACAATCCGTGCATCCAGTTCAGGACGTTTGATCTCAAAAATATTGATCTGAACTTCCTTATTCGTAATTTTCTTCAGCTCTTCCTTAAGTTTGTCAACTTCCTGACCACCTTTTCCAATAATAATACCGGGCCGAGAGGTATGAACGGTAATCGTCACAAGCTTGAGTGTCCTTTCAATGATAATCCTTGAAATACTGGCCTTTGCCAGCCGGGCGTTCAGATAATTGCGGATTCTGGTATCCTCAACCAGCTTGTCCCCATAATCATTTCCGCCGAACCAGTTGGAATCCCATCCGCGGATAATTCCAAGGCGATTAGCGATTGGATTAACTTTTTGTCCCATGTATTATTATTCGTTATCAGATTTAACATTCTTGCTGTCAATGCACAGCATTACATGATTGGACCGTTTCCGGATCCGGTGAGCCCTCCCTTGCGGGGCAGGACGCAGGCGTTTCAGGATTCGTCCGGAATCAACCGTAATGGCTTTCACATACAGATCACTATCTTCCAGACGTGTTCCCTCGTTCTTTGCCTGCCAGTTAGCAACGGCCGACATCAGCAGCTTTTCTACCTTTCCGGAAGCCTCTTTTGCGGAAAATTTCAGCACATCAAGCGCCCTGTTCACTTCCATTCCCCGAACCATATCGGCTACCAGCCTCATTTTCCTCGGGGAAGTAGGACAATCCTTCAATGTTGCAAAATATTGTGTCTTTTTTGCTTCCTTCAGTTCTTTTGCTCTGTTTCTTTTTCTAGCACCCATCGTAAATTCTTTTAATCGTTAATGAAAAAATCAGTGCTTACTTCCGGTTGCCTGAATGTCCCCTGAATGTCCGTGTAGGTGCAAATTCACCAAGTTTATGGCCAACCATGTTTTCGGTCACATATACCGGTATAAATTTATTCCCGTTGTGAACGGCAATGGTATGCCCTACAAAATCAGGAGAGATTACAGATGCCCGGGCCCAGGTTTTAATTACAGACTTTTTGCCTGTTTCATTCATGGCCAGCACCTTCTTTTCCAGTTTATAGGCAATGAACGGACCTTTTTTTAATGAACGACTCATATTCTACTCCTTTAATTATTTCTTGCGTCTTTCTACAATATACTTATTGGA
>JBFWIL010000259.1:0-3529 GCA_050256015.1 Mangrovibacterium sp.
ACCCGCTTCCCTGTATCCGGCATTCGCCACAAGGCTTCCGGAAACCAACGGGTTACAAAGCGGGGCAACCGTATGCGGGGATCGGCGAACTGCATCAGTTTGGCATACTGTACCGTTCCACATTCCTGTTAAAGGTTTCTGTCATTTCTTCCGCCAGTTCCGTTTCCCCGTATTGGGAAGCAACCAAGCCCATCTCCCGGATGAAATACAGCAGCCGTTGAACATCTTCATCGACCGTAGCCCTCAGCCGGTCACCGAGCGACAGATAAAAATCCAGTTCCTGCCGGTACTGCTTCAGAATATCCTGCATCAGTTCCCGTCCCTTATCCGGAGCTCCGGCCTCAAAATAACGGGCAGCAATCTCCTGCGAAAAATAATTATACGGAACCAGTGAAGCCGGGATCAGTTCAAGGTTCCGGTCGAGCACAGCCACGGCCGAATCATTTTTCCCCTCGCTGATCAGATTTTCTGCCAGCCGGCCGATATTACTCCGGATGTTAATCATCATCCGCTGGTTATTCTCATCAATATATATTTCCGGATTGTTCATATTACCCCAGCGGAAACGGTTCATCATCAACTCATACATTTTCTCCGTATTCACCGTCCCCTGGTACAAACCGCTGCTTTCCTTCTTCACCGGCGTAAAACGGTAGGCAAAACCTTCCAGCTGGAAATAGTCTTCCAGCCCCAGAAATTTGTCGCGTCCCACGGTAATGGCGAAATAAAGGGGCCGCTCCCAGTTCGAACCGGCAATCATTTCGAGCACCATCAGCTCATCCTTCATCAGGTAATTGCGACTGCCGAAATCAAAAAAGATGGTGTCGGCAATTTGGTCGTACATACTTTCGGGGACCACCTTGTTGCGGATCACCGCCTCCTTGTCTACCTTCAGAAACAATTTTTTTGAAGGAATATACGCGGTATTGTCATACTGACTGAGTTTGGTACGCGGATCTTCATCCTTAACAAAATCGAGCGCCTTACCCAGTTCCACCGCTCCCTTAAGACGCGGATCCTCAAGCAGGTAAATTACATCGCGCGTACCCAGCACATACTGGTCGTGCTCAAAGGTGATGGGCAGCGGTTCCGACTCATAGGCCTTGCTTTTCATCTGGTCGATATACCAGTCGGTCTGCAGATAGCTGAGGTTGCACACCCGCACATCGGTCCGCACCCCTTCCACCTCCTGATTGTACCAGAGCGGGAAGGTATCATTGTCGCCATTGGTAAAAATAATGGACTGCGGCTCACAACTTTCCAGATAATTAGCCCCCAGATCGCGTGCCGTATAACGGCCGGAACGATCGTGATCGTCCCAGTTTTCGCGGGCCATAAGACCTGGCACCAGGACCATGCTTAGCACACTGACTACCACAACGCTAACGGTCTCCGGCAGCTTCCGCTTCAGCAGATCGGTGAAGGCAGCCACACCCAGTCCGATCCAGATAGCAAAGGCATAAAACGAACCGGCAAAGGCATAATCACGTTCCCGGGGTTGATGCGGATACTGGTTCAGGTAAACGACGATGGCCAGTCCGGTCATAACGAACAGCAACATCACAACCCAAAAGTCCTTGCGATGATGCCGGTAATGGAATAACGCCCCGGCCAGTCCAAGCAGGAAAGGCAAAAAATAATAGGCATTCCGGCCTTTGTTGTTCTTCAGATGATCGGGTAAAAGCGTCTGGTCTCCCAGTCGCACGGAATCGATAAAATTGATCCCGCTGATCCAGTTCCCGTTCATAATGTCTCCATGACCCTGCAGATCATTTTGTCTTCCGACAAAATTCCACATAAAATAACGCCAGTACATGTGCACCACCTGGTAACGCAGGAAAAACTGCAGATTATCCCCGAAGCCGGGTTGCTGCAGGATCTGAGACTGTCCCTGTTCATCCGTATAAGTCAGCCGTGTTCCCCGGATACCGGCCCAGTTCTTATAATCTGTTATGTGCTCGGCCTGACGGCTCCACATCCTCGGGAAAAAAGTGGTAAACCGGGAATCATAATTCGGTTTTTCACGCACATAGCCTATCTCATATTTCCCGTTGCGCCGGACATAATAGGGTTTGCCTTTTTCATAAGGAGTACGGCTGTCAAGCGGGGTATTGTAATAAGGACCGAACATAAGCGGTCTGTCGCCGTATTGTTCGCGGTTCAGGTATCCCAGCAGGGAAAAAACATTGTCCGGACTGTTCTGATCCATGGGCGGGTTGGCCGAGGAGCGGATCACGATCATGGCAAAGGAGGAATAACCGATCAGGATCACCGTGAGCGATACCAGCACCGTATTCCACAATACCTTCTTTTTTTGCGTGGTGTACCGAATGCCGTAAAGAATCAGTCCGACCACCAGAATGGCATAGACAACCACTCCTGTATTGTACGGCAGGCCAAACACATTGACAAAAAGCAATTCAAACCAGGAAGCTATTTTAACAACCCCCGGAATAATGCCATACATGATCAGCCCCAGCAACAGAACGGAAACCAGGAGACTGAGGATCACCCCCTTCCGGCTTACCGGATATTTCCGGAAATAATAAACCATAACGATGGCCGGCACAGCCAGCAGGTTAAGCAGATGAACGCCGATAGACAAGCCCATGATGTAAGCAATCAGGATGATCCACCGGTTGGCATGTGGCTGGTCAGCCACATTCTCCCATTTCAGGATGGCCCAGAAGACAATTGCCGTGAGCAGCGAGGAAGAGGCATACACCTCTCCTTCCACCGCAGAAAACCAGAATGTGTCGGAAAAAGTATAAGCCAGAGCCCCCACCATTCCGCTGCCCAGGATAGTCCAGATCGGTCCGGCACTCAGCTCCCCTGAAGGAAACAGTTTCCGGACCAGATGAGTAATGGTCCAGAACAGGAACAAAATGGTAAATGCACTGGCCAGGGCAGACAGGGCATTGATCATCAAGGCCACAAGCGACGGTGCAACAAACAGGCTGAAAAAACGCCCCAGGATCATAAAAAAAGGAGCTCCCGGAGGATGACCCACTTCCAGTTTATACGAGGTGGTGATGAATTCACCACAGTCCCAAAAGCTGGCTGTGGGCTCAATGGTACTCAGATAAGTGATTGCGGCAACGGCAAATGCAGTCCATCCGGCAATCAGATTCAGTAGCCTGTAGTTTTTGGTCATCCTCCTGATCGTTTAATGATTGCGAAGATAGCACATTCTTTGCACTCAGGCCAGTCGAAATTTGAATTTTGCAGTTTTTAACACCGTAAAAAACAAGCGAAGATTCCCCGCGGGGAAACCTCGCTTCACTTAACTTACTGCCGGTCCGGTTAAACAAGTCTTTTCATGATTTTACTGCAATTCTATTCAATTGAAACAGGAGTATAAATTTCAACTTAAATACCAGAAATTTGTAATCCCATTTTTAGCCTGAATTATTCATAAAAAAAGGGAGTTTGTTCCCTAAAAATAGCTGAAGTATCAGTATTTTTAGGGTGTTGACAACAAACATCCCGTTAGCAATGATAAAAAATAATTCTGAGACAAGCCAAAAAA
>JBFWIL010000260.1:0-3524 GCA_050256015.1 Mangrovibacterium sp.
CATATCCCTTTTAAGCTGGTGGGATTTGTTTGGGACGACCGGACCGGGGCCATGAAAAGTGTGAAAGGAGTCAACATTACCCTCGGGTTACCGATTATCAGGACTTCGGTTGATCATGGAACGGCTTTTGAAATCGCAGGAAAGGGAATTGCGAGTGCCGAGGCTCTGGTTTACGCTGTCGGTTATGCTGTTAAACTGTCCGATAACCGATAAAGCCTGAAGGGAATGATAGCTGTTATAGCCGATGATTTTACCGGCGCTGCAGAGATATGCGGGTTGGGACTCCGGAGAGGGCTTCGGGTACACCTTGAAACAGAGGTAAGCGGTACCACAGATGCCGATTTGCTGGTGGTGGCCACAAATACCCGTTCGATGAATGCCGTCGATGCCCGGCAGGAGGCAGAGCAGGTAACCCGCAAACTATTGGAACTTTCGCCTGATTATATATACAAGAAGCTGGATTCCGTGCTGAGAGGCCATGTGTATGCCGAGCTGCTGTCCCAGATGCAGGTTTGCGGGAAGAAACGGGCTCTGGTTGTTCCGGCCAATCCTCATTTTAACCGGATCATACGGAACGGAGTTTACTACGTGGATGGACTGCCCCTGGCAAAAACCTATTTTGCCTCGGATCCGGAATTTCCGGTCCGGTACAGTGAGGTGAAAGCTATATTGGGAAAAGGCCAGCAGGAAATTCATTCGTTAGGGAACAGGGATAAATTGCCTGATCGGGGTATAATCCTGGGAGATGTTTGTACGGATGAAGATCTGCAGTTCTGGGCGGACCGGGCAGACCGGGAGACCCTGCTGGCAGGAGGTTCCGGTTTTTTTGAAGTTGTGCTTGGACGTGATTTTCCCGGTTTGCCCCAAAGAGCTGAGCCGGGTATGCTTCACGGAAAGAATGCATTGTTTATTTTTGGAAGCACTTTCCCTAAAGATGCGGTTACCATGGGAAATTTCCGTGAGGCGGGGGTGAACGTTCTTAATTTGCCGGGCAGCTTATTTCGGGAAAAATCCGTTTCTGCTGAAATAGACCGGTGGTCTGGTAAAATTGCCGGGGAGATTAATTTACGGGGAGAGCTGGCCCTTTCAACCGCTTTCCCGGCTTCTGCAGAAAGAATACCGGCTTTCACAATCCGGAAAATTATGGGGGAACTTATCGGGGAAGTTATGCAGCGGGTGCGGGTTAACAACCTGTTTATTGAAGGCGGAGCAACTGCCTCCCAGATTCTGGCTGTTCTGGAAATCCGGCAGCTGGTACCTTTCCTTGAAGTGGATTCGGGGGTTATTCAAATGCATGTGCCCGACCGGGAAGGCCTGTGTATTACGACGAAACCGGGCAGTTACCGCTGGCCGGAACTGATCAGAAAATAAAATAAACCAATATAAACAATAAGAACTGCTATGGAGTCTGCTACAAATGTACATCTGATTGATTACCTGATAATGATCCTCACCTTGGTGGTGTCGTTGGGGGTAGGATTCTGGTTTTCCAAAAAGCAAAGCGACACCACCAATTATTTTACGGCCAGGGGCGGACTTCCTTCCTGGGCCATTGGCATGTCTATTCTGGCCACGCTGATCAGCAGCGTTACCTTTCTGGGTTATCCGGGAGAAGGTTATTCTTCCAACTGGATCAGGCTGGTTCAGGGGCTCATGGTGCCGGTGGTGCTGATTGCCTTTGTCGGTTTTGTGGTCCCCCTTTTCCGGCATGTGATCAAACTGAGTACCTATGAATATTTTGAAAAGCGGTTTGGGGTATTTGCCCGGCTTTATGCTTCCGTCAGCTTTGTGCTGACCCACTTTTCCAAGATGGGGAGTGTCTTTTTTTTGATTTCCCTGCCTTTGAGTCAGATAGCGGGCATTGATACTACTACAACTATCTGTATCATTGGGGCCGCCGTGATCCTGCTAACCATGCTGGGTGGTATCGAGGCGGTGATCTGGCTGGATGTGATTCAGGGCTTCTTGCTTATTTTTGGCGGTATTGTGGCCCTGGTAATTTTGCTTTTCACCCCGGAAGGCGGCCCCTCCGAAGTATGGAGGGTGGCTATGGAAAACGGACGTATCGGCTTTGGTCCTTTCGACTGGGATTTTGTCAACCTGACTTTTATTGTCATGGCTCTGAACGGGGTTTTCTATGCCATTCAAAAATATGGTACGGATCAGACTATTGTTCAGCGTTATCTTACGGCCAAGTCAGACAGGGGAGCCATCCGGGCAGCCCTGATCGGGGTGTTGTTCAGCGTTCCGCTCTGGGCACTGTTTATGTTTATCGGAACAGCCCTGTTTTCTTATTACCAGATCACCGGTAATCCGCTCCCCCAGAATATTGAGCCTGATTCTGTTTTTCCTTTTTTTATTATGACAGAGCTTCCGGTAGGGGTGGTCGGGTTGATTCTTTCTGCTCTGATTGCTGCGGCAATCTCAAGCCTGGATTCCGATTTGAACTGCCTTTCAGCTATCTTTATGGAAGACTATTATTTACGCCTGAGACCCCGCAGTACAGAAAAAGAACGTCTTTTGCTGAGCAAGCTGTTCATCGTGCTGGCCGGATTGGGTGCTATTGGCGTGGCGCTGTTTTATGTTCAGGCCGGTAGCGAGGGGGTGCTGGGTGTAATTTTTACCCTGTATGCCATTTTTTCCGGTGGTATTGCAGGAATGTTTCTGCTGGGGATTTTCAGTACCCGGGCGAACAAGCAGGGACTCTGCTGGGGAATCGGAGCCTGTATAGTCTTTACCGCCTGGGCCCTGCTTACCTCAACGCCTATCGGGCTGGAAGGGAACAAACGGCTGCTGCTGGATTTGGGCAGTTTTAATTTCACCCATCATTCTTATATGATAGGAGTGTACAGCCATTTGGTGCTAATATTTTTTGGCTATACGGCCAGTCTCTTCTATGGGGGAAAGTCCGTGGACAAATCGCTGACCTGGTTTGGAAGGAAGGAAGCCGAAGCAGGCCGGTAAGCAGGCCGGTATGCGGTTCTGCATTTAATCGGAATAAATAAATAAACCTAAAAACAAATCGAACATGAGAAATGGATTCGTACTGATCAGTTTAACAGCCTTGCTGTTTTCCTGTATCACCAAAGAAGTGAAACAGGAACCGTTGGCCGCCGGACTGAAAGTTTCTGAAAACGGGCATTTTTTTGCCGGCATGGATAATAAGCCTTTTTTTTGGCTGGGTGATACCGGCTGGCTGTTGTTTACCAAACTTAGCCGCGAGGAAACGGTAGAATATCTGGACAACCGGGCTCAAAAGGGTTTTAACGTGATCCAGGCCTCTGTGATTCACAGTATTCCTGCCGTAAATGTATACGGCGATTCCGCCCTGGTGAACAGCGATCCCGGAGAGCCTCTGCTTACCGAAGGAAACCGATTTGACAAACCCGGAGAATACGATTATTGGGATCATATTGATTATGTTATTGACCAGGCTGCCAGACGGGGCTTGTATATGGGGCTGGTTCCTGTATGGGGATCAAATGTACGGGGTGGCCGGGTCAGTCGTCAACAGGCTGAACGCT
>JBFWIL010000261.1:0-3518 GCA_050256015.1 Mangrovibacterium sp.
ACCGAATATGAAAGATGGAATCTGAAGACGGCTCTTGATTCAAAGATCAGTGATCAGCTGAGCGTCGGTTTTAATGCGAATTTTGCCACCTCCATTCAGCGGAGAGGAAGTTCAAATTCTGTACAGACCGGTTTTAAAATGACGCCTGTTATGCCTTGTTATTACTGGGAAGGAGAAAATGCCGGGGAACTGATTCTTCAGCCCGGAAAGGACGCGGCCATTTATCCCAACGGCGGCGGTCCGACCTCCATGCTTAACCCGGTTATTGACCGGCAGAATTCTACGGATAATCTGCGTTCTTATTATGTCATGGCCAACGCTTATCTCCAGTATGCTCCGGTAAAAGATGTTATTTTTAAGACCACTTTTTCCCCGATGTACTCGAAAGAGCATAATGGGATCTTTTACGGGGAAAACACGGAGTCCCGCCGCGGTAAAACAAATTACGCGGAAGACAATAACGATGAAATATTCTCCTATACCTGGGATACCCAGGTCAATTACCTGAAGAATATAGGCGATCACAATTTCAATTTTCTGGGACTGGTCAGTGTGTACAACCAGAAAAAGGAAGGGAACAACATGACGGTTGTAGATATGCCTTTCGATGTAAAATGGTACAATTTGTCTTCCGGAACAGTACAGAACCAGGGAAGCTATTATGAAAAGATTACCATGCTTTCTTATGTGGCGCGTTTGAATTATGACTACAGGGGGAAGTACCTGGCTACCATCTCCAGCCGCTGGGACGGAAGTTCCAAGTTTAAAGAAGGTAACCGTTGGGGGATGTTTCCCTCGGCTGCCCTGGCATGGCGTATGTCGGAGGAAAGTTTCATGGATCAGGCCGACTGGCTGACCAACCTTAAGTTGCGTGTCAGTTTCGGGATCACCGGAAACAATGCGAATGTCGGTCCTTACGACACGCAGGCGCTTGCCGACACCAAATACTATTACAATTATGGTTCGACGGTATCCAATGGTTACGGATATAGTCTGACCAATTCCGATCTGACCTGGGAAAAGACCAATGAAATTAATGCCGGTGTGGATTTCGGTTTATGGAATAACCGGGTTTACGGTTCGATAGACGTTTACCACAAAAAATCCAAGGATTTGTTGATGGAAATGGAAACGCCCTATGAACTGGGTTCGTCTACCGGTTCCATCTGGAGTAATGTAGGGAAAGTAAAGAACAGTGGTGTTGAGCTTCAGGTAACCACAAACAACATCAAAAAGAGAGATTTCTCCTGGACAACTTCATTTACTTTTGCTCACAACAAGAATGAAATTCTGGAATTAAACGGGGGAAAAGAAGATTTAACCGGGAACAAATGGTTTATCGGTCAGCCGATCGACGTGGTATACGGTTATGTGCTTGACGGGGTATGTACAGCCGAAGAAGCTGCGGCCATTGCCGCCGATGCCAGCATGAAAACCAAGTTTTATGAAGGTGAGATGAAATTTAAAGATGTTGACGGTTCCGGAACCATTGATCCGGAAGACAAGACCGTCCAGGGACATGCCCAACCGTCCTGGACAGGGAGCTTAAGCTCCAACATCAATTACAAAAATTTCGATTTTTCATTCAGCATCTATACTTCGCAGGGCAGCAAGGTATACAGCCCGTTTATGCGTGAATTTGCCAGCTTTTCGAGTCGCGGACAGCAACGGTTAAGTATGGATTATTATATTCCGGATGGAGCTCCCATACTGGGTGCAGACGGTTCCATCGATTATCAGGAAGGAACGCATTACGGCGCTTATCCGTTCCCCACAGGCGGGGCAAATAACGCAGGGGCCGGTTCTTTCTGGATTAACGGCGAAGACGGAAGCCAGAATTTTGTGGATAACTCCTATGTAAAAGTAAAAAACATCACTCTGGGATATACCATTCCTAAGAACATTACATCCAAATTCAGGGTTTCCCATTTCAGAGTATACCTGAATGTTCTGAATCCTTTTACATTTACAGATTACAAGGGCTTTGACCCGGAATGGGCTGACGCTTCCATTGATGATGGTACGGGAGGTATCAGTTCCAGAACTTATCAGATTGGTGTTAACGTGAAATTTTAATCCTTAAGACTTATACGATATGAAACGAATATATTTATTTATGGCATTAGCCCTGTTTACCTTAACAAGTTGCTCCGATTTTCTAGATCCCGATATTCGGTCCAGTGAATCGTCGACTGAATTTTATGCAACCACTACCGGTTTTGAGAGTCTGACCAATGCGGCCTATTCTTCTTTGAGGGATTTGTACAACATTCAGCCGCTTTTGTTTTCAGCAGGAACTGATCTGTACGGCGACGGGAAATCCCAGGGCGTTATCATGAACCATTACACGGCTTTTACCGCTACGGAGGGAATAGTAGAAGATTTTTATTCGAATTGTTACAAAGGAATTCAGCTGGCCAACAGCGTGATTGCCTATGGAGAAACAACGGCAGAGTCTGATGTGCGGGAACAATATATCGACGAAGCCCGTTTTATCCGGGCCTGGTATTATTTTCAACTGGTTCAGCAATTCGGGGAAGTTGCTTTGAATACAGAAATGTTTGATTATGCGGAAATGAATCATGCCCGATCCAGTTTGGAAAGCGTGTATGGATTTATTATTGATGAGTTTACCTATCTTGTTTCGGGTAATTCTTCCCTGCCGGACCGTGATGCTTCTGATGTGGGACGTGCCAACAAAAGAGCTGCGGCATTTTTCCTGGCCAAGGCCTACCTGACCCGTGCCTGGTTGAACGGGGAAGGGTATGAATCTTTGGAAGCAAACATTGCCCAGTCCTCCGACTTTTCCAATGCAGCTTCCTATGCTGTTCAGGCCATTGACGGAGAACTCCCTTCCTTGTCGCTGGAAGATGCCTTTGATTTTGGCAACGAAAGCAATACGGAGATATTTTGGTCTGTTCAGTTTGACTATTCGGCTGTGGAAGATCCGTCCGGGGATGGCAGTTACCAGCAGGCCCAGTTCGGTAGTTACCTGGGAGGCTCAGAAAATGCCCGGAACAAAGCTATTGACGGGAATATGTCTCCTTTCCTGCGCTTGCATAAGCTGTATAGCAAGGGAGATAGCCGGTATGAGCAAACCTTTATGCTTGAATTCCATACATGGTATTTTGATTATTATTCCGCTCCGACTTCTTCTGAAATTCAATATTACTATGCTCCCGCATGGGCTACCGATGCAGATATTGAAGCCTGGAAAGAGGATGACCCATACGGGTTAAAAACAAATACCTTAATATCAAAAACAATTGAGGACGGGGGTATTGCGCCTTCAAACGGAGCTCCTGAAACATATTTTAACCGGCGGAATATGGACTTTGGTGTGGCCTGTATCAAAAAGTTTGACGATTATTCCGAGACTTCGATCAGCAACCGGAGTACCACCTGCAGCATGCACGATGTTGTTGTTGCCCGTCTGGGTGAAGCTTATCTTATTGCAGCCGAAGCCTATGTAAAAATGGGTCAGCCGGGTAAGGCTGCGGATATGATTAATGTGCTGC
>JBFWIL010000262.1:0-3509 GCA_050256015.1 Mangrovibacterium sp.
AACGACGCACAGCCTCATCCATAGCTGTTTTCCGTGCCAGCCCCACCCCCGCATGCTTCTCAGGGAAAGGAGCCGGTCTTAACGGATACAGCCTGAAAAAAATCTCCGGATATGCCGTTTTCCACTGCTCCAGCTCATTCATGCAGCAAGCATTCACCCGGCTGATCTCCGGCCGGCAGTTTACAGCCTCATTGATCAGCACAACAACCTCTACCCCGCAACCGGCGGGCAGGCAACCGGCCAGGGAATCCATGGTCCGGAGCAGCTCGGTTTCTCCGCAGGCCGGAATCATGACAACCATTCCCAGCCCGGGATCCGGTTCTTCTTCAATCAGAAGGGGTCCGGTAGTTGGTCTGGACAGATAAGTTCGGGCAAACGACATAAATTCAAAAAAAACCGGGTTCAACCCCCGGATTCAATGAATCACTGCATGCCTATTTTTTGGCAGCATAGCGGGCATTAAGGGCCTGAAGCACTTCTCCGGTAATGTTGTGGGCATCATCCCCTATCAGGATACCAGAAGCATTGAATATATATGAATATTTCCGGTCCGCATTAAAATCCTTCAGGTAATTCATCAGACTATCCAGCAATTGCTGATTGTTGGCATTCTGCATTTCCATAAGCCGGGAAGACAGTTCCTGATCCAGCTTCTGAATTTCCTGTTCCTCTCCCACCAAACGGTCGCGCTCCTGAACAGCCCGCTGTTCGGTTAAAAATCCGCCCCGTTGAACTTTTTCCTGAAAAGCTGCTGCCTGTTCTTCAAATTTGCTCCTCCGCTCAGCATACTCACGGGTATAGGCATCCTGGTTCTTGGTAAACGAATCGTGCAGTTCCTGGGCCAGATCATAGTTCAGGATAAGAGAATCAACCTTAACATAGGCGATTTTCAATCCGGCTGGAGGGACATGCGAAGCACGCTCCGGATCCCCGGAAACATCGTTCCCGGTGGAACTAAAGTGTAACACAAAAAGAACAACCACGGCAACCAGGACTACCAGGTTCAGGATCAACGAAGTGTTTTTCATCTGTTTGTTTCTTTTAATCACAGCCCCTGCCGCATACAACAAAGACTTTAGTTTAACAATCTGGCCTTCAAAAAGACAGTATCCCGAACAACCTTTCCCTGCAGGAGGATCGTTTTCCCGGATACATATATTTTCCCGTTACAGCATTAACATACCGTCAGTTGCTGTTAACTGCTGCCAAAATTAAAAATTTATCCACACGAAAACATGTTCCCGGCCTATATTTTTTGTACGAACTCATCCAGCGGACGTCTGGGAACACGATACGCCCCCTGCCTGTCGCGCAGTACCTGTAATCACCCTCCGCCATCTCTTTCAGCACCAAAGTTTCTGCAGGCCTGCCAGGAGCCAAAACCCGAATCAGTTCATCTTTCTCATCCGGATTCCGACTATCATTCCGCTTTCTTTTGTATGTTTGCATAACAGAACAGAACACCGATGAGAAAATTCCATTTTAAACCTGACCCCTATTCCAATCAGTTGAAATTTCAGCAGCTCGTAGACTCGGTAATTGATGCCATAAGCCGGAACCTGCTGCGAACAGGCGACATGCTGCCTTCCGTAAACCAGCTTTGCCGGGAAAGCAAACTCTCCAGGGATACGGTATTTAAAGGTTATGCCGAACTGAAAAACCGGGGAATAGTGGAATCGGTTCCCAACCGGGGTTATTTCATCGCCCGGGCCACCACCAAAATCTTTCTGTTTCTGGACACCTTTAAAGCTTACAAAGAAGTGCTTTACGGGGCTCTGCGCGACAACCTGCCCGAGAACGTAGGGGTGGACCTGAACTTTCACCACTACAATGTGGATATTTTTGAAAAAGTCATTCAGGAAAGCCTGGGAAAATACACCCGTTACATCATCATGAACTTTGACCACCCCCGCGTACCTGAAATCATTGGCAAAATTCCTTCGGAACGGCTGCTGGTAATTGACTGGAAAATTCATTCCGTACCGGGTATGTCGGTTATCTATCAGGATTTTGGGAAAGCCCTGTACGACAACCTGCAGGAACAGCTCATCCGGATCCGCCAATACCGTCGGTTTATTTACCTGTACCCGGAATTCACCTATCATCCGGAAGAGTCGGTGAACTGGTTTGAACAATTCGCAGAAAATAACAGCATCAACCACCGAGTACTGCGACAGGCCAAAATGCTTGATGTACGTCGCGGCGATCTGTATCTGCTGGTAAGCGACCGGACCATGGCCCGGGTTCTTGACCAATGCGCGGAAAGATCCCTGATTCCCGGACAGGATGTGGGAATTATTTCCTACAATGAAACGCCCATGAAAAAATATGTCAAGGACGGCATCACCGTAATTTCCACCGATTTTGAGCTGATGGGCCGGAAAGCAGCCGAATTTGCCGTATCCGGGGAACCGGTCTGCCTGCAAATACCGACCCGGCTGAAAGTACGCAATTCTCTTTAGGCAACATGTTATATAACATTTTTCACGGCTTTGAAATCGCCCCAAACCAATCTAAATTTGCAAAACATACCAGAACAGAACGGACAACCATTAAAATTGAAGTGTATGTATTTACTGGGCCTGGATATCGGAAGTTCCTCCGTAAAGGCAACTCTTCTGGACGGAGAGTCAGGGAAATGCCTGGCTGCCGATTACCATCCAAAAAAGGAAATGGCCATTACGGCCATTCGCCCCGGATGGGCGGAACAAAACCCACACGAATGGTGGAAAAACCTGAAACTGGCTGTGGCCGGCGTGCTGCACAAATCAGCCATATCAGCAAAAGACATTGATTCCATCGGAATATCTTACCAGATGCACGGACTGGTACTGGTCGACAAAAACCGGCAGCTGATCCGGCCTGCCATCATCTGGTGCGACAGCCGCGCCTCGGAAACCGGAGCCCGGGCCTTCCGGGAAATCGGAGAGACACGATGTCTCGAAAGCCTGCTGAATTCGCCGGGTAACTTTACCGCTTCCAAACTGAAATGGGTAAAGGATCACGAACCGGAGCTCTATAGGCAAACGGACAAGTTCATGCTTCCCGGCGACTATATTGCCATGCGGCTGAGCGGAAAGGCACAAACCACTGCAGGAGGCCTTTCTGAAGGTGTGCTTTGGGATTTCCGGGAAAACAGGGTCTCGACTATGCTGCTGGAGCATTACGGCATTGATCCGTCACTGATCCCGGAACAGGTACCCGTTTTCTCGGTGCAATCGGTTGTCAGCCGGGAAGCAGCCCGGGAACTGGGACTGGCTCCGGAAACAAAGATTAGTTACCGGGCTGGCGATCAGCCCAACAACGCTCTTTCCCTGAATGTGATGAATCCGGGAGAAGTAGCCACAACGGCAGGAACGTCAGGAGTGGTATACGGGGTCAGCGAGGAAATACGCTATGATCCGTACTCCCGCGTTAACACCTTTGCCCACGTCAACCACCGTTCAGAACAGAACCGGTTGGGCATTCTGCTCTGCATAAACGGAACCGGCATTTTAAACGCCTGGCTG
>JBFWIL010000263.1:0-3495 GCA_050256015.1 Mangrovibacterium sp.
TAAAATTTTTACAAATTAATTTCCATGTTTAATTTTTTATTGAACGCAACAACTACAGATTCAATCGCCTCATATTCTTTCAATATAAAATTTCCGTAATCGGAAAGGGTGGCACCACCACCTCCTTTTCCCCCCCGTATTTTTTCAACAAGAGGTTTTCCGGAGATGAGGTTCATTGCTTCGAGCATTTTCCATGCTTTATTATACGAAATATCCATTTCTCCTGAAGCTTTCAACAAACTGCCTGTTAAATTAATAAGCTTCAGAAGTCTTGCCTTTTCGGGTGTTAAAAACAATTCTCCCGATTTATTAACGTGAATATTTAGATTGATTTCAGTCATATCGTTGCTTAATGTCCTATTCCGGGACTCCAATAATTACTTCCGTTGATTTAATAATAGCACAAGCGTCCTGCCCCACTTTAAGTCCCAGACCTTCGACAGAGTCTCTTGAGATAATAGAGACAATTTCGTTTCCGTTTCCAAGACCAATTACAACTTTAGCTGTAATCAAACCATTGTCAATTGATTTTACTGTCCCGCTTAATTTGTTCCGTGCACTTAATTTCATAATTATATTTTTTATTTGTTGTTTTTCGATATTCATAAAAATGAATAATGCTTTTCTAAAAAAAACAGAGCCAAAGTTTTTCGGTTTCGCTCATTATTAAGTCATTCTGTATCATGCAAAGCTTTTCAAATTCAGTAATGGCCTTTTCCCCAAACGTTGTAAGAACTGCGCCTCCGCCATAAGAACCTCCTCTCTTTCTGATTACCAGAGGCAGTGGTGCTACCTGATTCATTTCCTTTATAAAATGCCATGCCTGCTGATCAGAAGCTTTATTCTCTTCTTATTAAAAAAAGACTGTTCTTTTTTTACAATTTCAATGTTTCCTTTTATTTGAAAACCCGACTTCATCATGCTGCCCGGACTAATAAATCCTGTGCCAAAAAATAAAACACGCAGACAATCAACTGGATGCAGAAAAGACTACTGTGGAAAAACTACATTTCTGTAGTTATGAAATAATGGTTTTTACATTTATGTTCTCCCCTGTGATCACGATCTTTGGATAATTATCCTGTATTTTCAGCAAATTGCCGGACTCCCGTTCAATCGTTTTCTCATCATTCAACGCCAGTGTTACCTGGATATAAAACTTTTCCGCATCTTTTTCACATACAAAATCAATCTTATGAGGGACACTGCGACCAAACCTTTAATTTTCCCTTCATCTCATTTGACAGCCCTTAACGCTTCCGTGCCGTATCTTTGTGATGTAAGGAGCAAAAAAGTAATAGCAGAATTTTTTCATAGATTTAGGAGTTTGGTTAAAGAGAAAAGGATGATTTGAGGCCATCCTTTTTTTATTTTTCCCGGTTTACTGTCGATCAGGAATAGTCATCCATCCCCTGTTCCTCAACCGTTCCTGCCCGTGCGGTTTCCGTGCATGATGATCCCCAGTCCGCCCTGGTGGCCTTCCGGGTAAATAATAATGTAACACCCTCCTACTTCTTCCCCAGCATCTTCCGCATCCGTTCCATCCCCGCCTCGTTACTCTGCTTTTTGTAAGCCCGGTACAGCGAGGCGGCCACCAGCCTGTCCCCCGGAAAATCCTGCAACGACGCCTCCAGCATCACCCGGGCCTTCTCATAATCCACGGAAATGCGGTCAAGCGTCTTCTTCGTGCCGATATAATCCTTCAGCTTCGCATCCTTCTTCGAATTATAGCGCTTCACCTCTGCTTCATTGCGCATCTCCGTCTCCCCCAGGAAGGCTACTCCGTATATCTTCTTTGCCCGTTTGTCATCCGGGAACAGTTCCTCCATCCGTTTTAACACATCCATCGCCTCCCGGTATCGGTGAATACGCTCCAGCGAAAAACCATGCAAATACATGTAATCAGCCGTCCCCGGCGATATACTGTCCAGCCGTCCAAATCGGGCTGCCGCCTTTTCATACTGCCCCGTGTTAAAATACAGGTAAGCCAGCTGCCTGTCAAAGTCAGCCTCATCTTCCGGCACCGTTTCCCGCCCTTTCAGGAAAGCAGTTTCCGCCTGCTGATGATCGCCCCTTGCCTCCCGGGCGTCACCCAGCATCCGGTAGCACCCCGACAGGTTATACCCCAGGGATATACATTCTTTCAAAAGAGGAACCGCCTTTTCATATGACTTTATCCTGAAGTAATTATAACCGGCCCTGTAGATGCAAACCGTATCCGTTACATTTTGCTCCAGGAAAACCTTTGCCGCCTTCTCATAATTTTCCGCAGCCAGTTCATAATTTTCCTGTCCTTCGGCGCTGATCGCATCGCTCTTCAAAACTTTAGCCGGCTGTGCAGCCGAAAACATTGAAAATCCCGCCACCAATCCGGCCATAACTATCGTCCTTTTCATGTGTTTATAATTTACAATTCTCTTCATGGCAATACCCCTTCCTATGCTTTCAGGTTTTGCACCCCTGCCCCATCTTTATCTTTTTACCTGACACCCCCACTTTCCATCTTACACCCTTACCCCAACCTGGAAATCTCTCCCATCAAGCCAAAAGAGTTAGTGGGGTCACAGGGACAACGCCCCTCTTACTCTCCCAGGTCCCAGTCCACAAAGTAACCGTCTCCCAGGATCGCCGACCTTACCGTTTCCCGTTTTCCCAACGGGTACTTCGGACATACCCGGTCGGCAATGATCGACCAGTCATTATACCGCCTGGCCATGCGGATCATCATCCCGTACGAGCGTCCTTCGGCAGCATATTCCAGCAGCATTTCGTCCAGCAAAGCCAGGTCGTACTCCTTTATCCGTTCCTCTTCCGTCAGGTCATACCCTTCATCCGTCGGTTTGGGAAGATCATGTTGAGTAGCATTCACGCATCCGCAGATCCCGATGTTCGGGTAGGAAGCATTATCGATGAAACTCTGATAACGAAAATCCCAGTCAACCTGGGTCGTATCCACCACCAGAGAAGTAAACCGTCCCGCAATGCCGTTGTTAAGCAGCGCAGCCGTCTGGTCCCAGTGCCCAAGATGATTTTCAGCCTCCGCCAGCATGAAGTGAAGATCATGCGCCCGTTGCAGCGGAATGCTCACATCACTCTGATACGGCTGGCGGTAATCGTAATTATGATGATATTTAGCCACCACCGTATCTCCGTCCTGGGAAGTAAAATAGCCTCCGTAGCCACGTACATCATCATCACCAAACTTACGCATCGCATAAGAAGACGGGCGGAACAGGTACTCTCCCGGTGACCGCCTGCAAAAATAAGTCAGCACGTTATTTGTCTGGTTTTCGGCATAATCATAGACGATCGATGCGATCGTCTCCCTGCTGTAAAACGTTCCCTGAGCAAAAATCCGGTAATAGTTGCCGGTAAATCCTGCATTCAGGCGATACTTATAACCATCCTCCAGAAAAGTTTCATACAGAAGCTCAAGGATCTGCTCCCGCACCCACGCATAATCCGTCCCCGCCAGCAGGCACAGATCGGAAGAGC
>JBFWIL010000264.1:0-3420 GCA_050256015.1 Mangrovibacterium sp.
GAGGGCTACGGTCGATGAAGATGTTCAACGGCTGCTGTATTTCATCCGGGAGATGGGCTTGGTTGCTTCCCAATACGGGGAAACGGAACTGGCGGAAGAAATGACAGAAACCTTTAACCGGAATGTGGAACGGTACAGTATGCCAAACTGATGCAGTTCGCCGATCCCCGCATACGGTTGCCCCGCTTTGTAACCCGTTGGTTTCCGGAAGCCTTGTGGCGAATGCCGGATACAGGGAAGCGGGTATACCTGACCTTTGATGACGGCCCCATTCCCGGGCTTACTCCCTGGCTGCTTGGGCTGCTCCGGGAGGAAAAGTTGAAAGCTTGTTTCTTTTGTGTCGGGGAAAACGTGCAGCGCCATCCGCAGGTTTACCGGAGCATTCTCGAGGAGGGACACCTTACGGGGAACCACACGTTTAACCATCTGCATGGGTTAAAAACACCTTCTCCGGTTTTTTTAGAGAATGTGGCAAGGGCCGGGGAGTATATTGATTCGGTCTTTTTCAGGCCTCCACACGGCTGGATGCGCAGGAAGCAGTACCTGCAGCTTATCCGGCAGTACCGGGTGGTGATGTGGGACCTGGTGAGTTGTGATTATCGGCAGTCGGCCGGGCCTAATGAGGTTGCGGCCAATGTGCTGAAGCATGTTCGTCCGGGTTCGGTGATTACTTTTCATGATTCCCTGAAATCGGAGCGGAACCTGCGTCAGGCGCTGCCCCGGGTGATCCGTGAACTGAAAGACCGGGGGTACAGCTTCGGGAGTCTGGATGAACCGGATGGAAATGCCGGTTCTGGAGGTTTGGATTAAACAAGAATAAAAGGAATAGACTATGCTTAATTTGTTGTTAATTGGTTCCGGAGGGAGGGAGCATGCCCTGGCCTGGAAAATCAGTCATTCGCCCCGGCTGGGCAGGCTTTACATTGCTCCGGGCAATGCAGGAACGGCACAGCTGGGAGAAAACCTTACTGTAGGGGTAAGCGACTTTGAGGGGATCCGTAAAATCGTACTGGAAAAGCGGATTGATCTGGTGGTCGTTGGTCCGGAAGTACCCTTGGTGGAGGGGCTGCGTGACTTTTTTCAGGCCGATCCCGGTTTGAGGCGGGTGTTGTTTGTAGGTCCCGGAAAAACCGGTGCCCGGCTGGAAGGGAGTAAGGATTTTGCCAAGGCTTTTATGAAAAGGCATCAGATCCCCACGGCCCGGTACCTGACCGTGC
Organism: Mangrovibacterium sp.; assembly: GCA_050256015.1. Classification (GTDB taxonomy): domain Bacteria; phylum Bacteroidota; class Bacteroidia; order Bacteroidales; family Prolixibacteraceae; genus JBFWIL01. The sequence continues at coordinate 1,218 of JBFWIL010000264.1, forward strand.
AAAAGGAAAACCTGGAAGAAGGACTGGCTTTCTTGAAAACGCTGAAGCCTCCTTATGTGCTGAAAGCTGACGGACTGGCGGCAGGGAAAGGGGTGTTGATCATCAGCAACAGGCAGGAGGCCCAGGCGGCTCTCCGGAAAATGCTGGACGGACAGTTTGGAACGGCCAGCAAAAAGGTGGTGCTTGAGGAATTTCTTTCGGGTATTGAGCTTTCTGTTTTTGTTGTTACCGACGGTAAAGATTACCGGATTCTGCCTGAGGCTAAAGACTACAAACGAATTGGCGAGGGCGATACCGGACTGAACACTGGCGGGATGGGGGCGTTGAGTCCGGTTCCGTTTGCTACGCCTGCTTTTATGAAGCGGGTTGAGGAGCAGATTATTCAACCTACCGTCAGCGGGTTACGGCAGGAAGGGATTCCTTATCAGGGATTCATCTTTTTCGGGCTGATTAACTGTGGCGGATATCCTTATATCATTGAATACAACGTCCGTATGGGTGATCCGGAAACGGAGGCCGTAATGCTCCGGATCAAATCCGATTTCCTGGAATTGTTACTGGCAGCCGGGCAGGGGCGCTTGGCTTCACAGACTGTGGAAATCGACCGTAGGGCTGCTGCCTCCGTAATGCTGGTATCCGGCGGATACCCCGGAGCCTACCGGAAGGGAATGTTGATGAGCGGCCTGGAACAGTCTGGTGACAGTCTCTTTTTTCATGCAGGTACCCGGCAGTCTGATGGGAAAATTTTTACCGACGGAGGACGGGTGGTGGCCGTCAGCTCCTATGGAGCGGATCTGAAAGAAGCTATGGCAAATTCCTATGCGAATGCAGGAAACATAACATTTGAAGGGAAATATTACAGGAAAGATATCGGTTTTGACCTCTGATTTATGCTGATTCGGTCGTTAAAAAGCAATAGCGCGGTTTTTTTTATCCTGATTCCGCTGTTCGTTATGCTGGTGTGGATCCGTTCGTTTCTGGAACCGGGAATTTTCTCCTTTTTTGAAGGGGAAAACCATATGCCTTTGTATGCGCTTTTTACCCGTTTGCTGCCTTCTTCCATCCTGGCTCATAATTTGGTAGCCTCGGGTCTGCTTGTTCTTCTGTCGTTTATGATCCTGCGGTTGAATGCGGTGTACAATTTTATCAAGATCCGGACGTTTATGCCTTCTGTGATTTTTGTGTTGATTGTAAGTGGATTGATCAGCCTCCATACCCTTCATCCGGTTTATCCGGGAACCCTTTTCCTTTTGCTTTGCATTGACCGGATATTCAGTGCCTATGAAAATAACCGGGCGCTCGTACAGTCGTTTGACAGCGGATTCTTCCTTTCGGCTGGAGCTTTGTTTTATCTTCCCCTGCTTGCCTTTGTCCCGGTAATATGGATTGGTTTTTTGTTACTGCGCCGGAGCAGTGAATGGCGCGATTTTGTTTTGTCTCTTATCGGACTGGCCCTGCCCTGGCTGTTCGTCTTCATCTGGTATTTTCTGCATGATCAGACGGGGATGTTGCGGTGCATTATCCTGCAGAACCTGAATACGTCAAACAGTTTGTCCCGGGAAAGCCTGAGCGTAAGGATTTATCTGGCTTTTTTGTGTGCGCTGACCCTCTGGAGCAGTGTTCACCTGCTTGGACAATACGATGCCAAAAATATCAGTTCCCGCAAATATTTTCAGCTGTTTTTTCTGATTTTTCTGATCGCCCTGCTTCAGCTTTTTCTTATCCCGTCTGTTTCGCGGGAAATTCTGGTGGTTATGGCAGTGCCGCTGACTTTTCTTATTTCCAATTACCTTATTGAGATGAAAAGCCGGTTCTGGGGCAACCTGCTTATTCTGTTGCTTACCGGACTGGTAATCTATCTGCAATTCGTCTGAATTCCGGACCTGTTTAAGATGTCGGGGAACCGGTTTCAGGATCTATCTTTTTCTGAAAAAGCCCGGAATTGTTTTGTTCATATGGAAAATTAACCTATTCATCGAAAAATTGCAGTTTTTTTAAGCCGTATAAATCACCTTTGCAGAAAGGAAAACAGAAAATGCCGATGATTCAGTTGAAAAACATTAACAAGTCATATGTAACGGGCAGCAGCCGGCTGCACGTGCTGAAGGGTATAGACCTGAGCATTGAGGAAGGGGAGTTTGTTTCCATCATGGGGTCTTCCGGTTCCGGAAAATCCACCCTGCTGAATATTCTGGGAATACTC
>JBFWIL010000265.1:0-3415 GCA_050256015.1 Mangrovibacterium sp.
GTCGTCTGTTCCGCTTACCAGGGAAGGATGGTTGGCCAACAGGCGCAAACGGGTGAGTCCTTGAAGAATGATAAAAGCCGATTTTGCTGGTCCTTCCTGTTCTATATTTTTCAATATGCTGTTCCTGATGGCCGATTTTTCCTTTTCATAGATCTTTTGCTGGGTTTTATCCATGGAACAATAGCGAATCTGCTCGGTTACCGGAGGCAGATCGCGGGCTACCTGTTCTTTTGTCCGGCGTAGGATGAACGGGTGTATCAGCAATTGCAGCCGGTCCTGTTTATCCGTATCGTTTTTCTTTTCAATAGGGTGCAGGAATTCCCGTTTAAAATAGGCCAGACTGCCCAGCAGCCCTTTGTTGATGAAATTCATCTGGGCCCAGAGGTCTGAAAGTGAGTTTTCGATGGGGGTGCCTGTGAGCACCAGCCGGTGAGAGGATTTTAGCTGACTGACCGACTGGTAGGTTTTGGAACCGGGATTTTTGATGTGCTGGCTTTCGTCCAAAATCAGATAGAAGAATTTTTGCTCCCGGAGCATTTCAATATCGTTTCGTACGGTTCCGTATGTTGTCAGGATGATGTCGTAATACTCCGTGATCCGCTTAAAAGTACCTGTACGTTTCCTTTGCAGTCCGGTATGCCGGTATACTTTCATAGAAGGGGTGAATTTACGGATTTCATTTTCCCAGTTATGCACCAGGGAGGTTGGCATCACGATCAGGGAGGCCGGTTGCCGGCCGGACAGGTTTTCTGCCGGGGAGCCGAACAGGTTGAGCTGACCGGAGTATTCTTCGAAAACAGGTGTGCTGAAGCTTGTTTTTGGCCGTTGCAGGCACAGCAGGACGGTAAGCGTTTGCAGGGTTTTGCCCAGTCCCATATCATCGGCCAGACAGCCTCCAAAACGGTTTTGCTGCAGATGACAGATCCAGGATACGCCTTCCTGCTGGTAGGATCGCAGTGAAGCCTGCAGGTTTTCGGGTATTTTTACTTTCCGGGGCCTTTTGTTGCCAAGAGCCTCCAGTTGTTCCGCCAGCTTCCGGTTTAGTCCGTTGATGTGATTGGGTAACAGGCGGAAATGATGACGGCCCAGCTTCAGTTTGTTTCCTTCCTGCCTGCTGAGCGGGAGCAGATCGCGGTAATCAGTAAACCATTCTTCCGGTATCAGGGCAAACTCTCCGGAAGGAAGTTCAAATTCACGGATACCGCCTAGAATGTATTTTTTGAGCCTGACAAAGGGAATGCGGTAGTCCCCGAAGTGAACCAGGATATGAAGATCAAACCAGTCTTCTTTTTCCTGGATCTCCATACGAAGGGTCGGTGTTCCAAGTACATAGCGTTTGGATAGCTTATCCTGCCTGATCTGAAATCCCTGCTGCTCCAGGCTGTTTTGGTTCCGGCACAGCCAGTCAAGTAGCTTATAAAGCCTGCTTTCCGGTTCGTCTCCCTGTTGATCCCGGACCAGAAATGTACCGTTTTCCTCTATTAATTCGCTTTGCCGCAGCTGTTCCAGAAAATAGTTTTCCAGGTAAAAGTTGCGTTTTATTTTCCGGAAGAAATAATTGTTTTCTTCCCGGTGCAAACATACGGTTACGGGAGTTTTACTGTCGGCAGGGAATTCCTGGCTTCCATAGGCAAAGCGTGGATAAAGCGCCGGTTCAAGTCTGAGGTTTTGTTCCATAGAAAGCACGGCCTGAGGTTCGGGTTCTTCTTCCCTAACCGTAAAACCCTTTACCTTTACCGGGTAATCCCGGATTGTTTGCAGAACAAATCCGCTGTAATACTGATCTTCCATCTGGGATGGAATAAAGATGAAATCCTTATGGGTGAAGGGGAGCAGGCGTTTGGCATGGATTTTTTCAAAAGCAAGCATCTTGTGCTGCCAGATTAATGCACATGGCTGGCTGGTAACCAGAATGATTTTCCGGTTTTGCAGGCTGAAGGTTTTTCCCTGGGAACACAGTTCAAGATGATAACGGGTGCCGTTGTTGTCATGGTCAAAACAAAAGGTACAGCCGGCATAGCCGGCCGGCAGATCAATACGGTCTTCCTCGTATAGGTTGGAATATTTGGCCTGTTTGAGAAACAAACGGGTATGTCCGTGCATCAGGATCCGGACAATCTGGCTCATATGCTTGTCAATGTAAGGTCCAATATGCGTTTCAAATAATTCCGGCTTCATCTGCTGAAAGAATTTACCGGCTTCTTTCTTTTTGGAAAACTTGCGCACCAGCATCTCGTCACTGTATTGTTCGGTGAGCTTTACCAGCTGAGTTTGTTCCTCATTCAGTTCCAGGGAGCTGATATCCCGCTGTTTTACGAGTTTTTCAATGCTGTAGAAAGAAACCTGTTTCCGGATCAGAAAGGCCTGGAATACATGGCCGAACTGCCGGTGTTCCGTCAGTCCGATGATCAGTTCTTTTGGCATATCCGATTGAATAAAAACTTCAAAGATACGGTTCAATACGGCTTCTTGGGAAAAATCAGCCTTTTTTTTGTGCCGATGTGTCGGAGACAACCGGAAATTTGTTTGCTGAAAGCTTGAAAAAGCTGTTAAGGCGGTTTATTCAGGGCATAAAATCCAAAAATATATTCCAAAGAGCTCGTAAGTTGATTACACATTGTTATTTTTGCAGGAAAGTAAACCGAAAGATCAAAAATCGATTAGCATTTGTATGAATCAAATTATCAAAACCGAACGGTTTTCCGAGCTGGTTTATAAACTCGTAGTGCATGCTCCGCGTATAGCCCGTTCCAGAAAAGCCGGCCATTTTATTATTTTGCGTGTGGACGGGCAGGGAGAACGGATCCCGCTTACCATTGCCGATGCCGATGTACAGGCCGGAACGATTACGCTGGTTGTTCAGAAAGCCGGTGTTACTTCTTCACGGCTTTGCGGCATGAAGCCGGGCGATCGGATCCTTGACCTGGTCGGACCTTTGGGACGGGCAACCGACATACAAAAGGTCGGAACGGTCCTGGCTTGTGGAGGCGGAGTGGGAATTGCCCCCCTGCTGCCTATTGTGGAGAGTTTCAAGAAGGCAGGAAACCGGGTTGTGAGTGTGCTGGCCGCCCGGAATAAAGAGCTGATCATTCTGGAGAAGGAAATCCGGCGCTGGTCGGATGAGGTGATCCTGATGACGGATGACGGTTCGTATGGAAACAAAGGTCTTGTTACCGAAGGCGCGGAACAGGTTATTCTCCGGGAAAAGGTAAATGAATGCATTGCCATCGGTCCGGCCGTTATGATGAAATACACCGCTTTGTTGACGAAAAAGTACCAGATTCCTACCCAGGCCAGCCTGAATGCCATCATGGTTGACGGCACGGGAATGTGTGGCGCCTGCCGTGTCAGCGTGGGCGGACAGACTCGTTTTACGTGCATTGACGGCCCCGAATTTGATGCCCATCAGATCGAC
>JBFWIL010000266.1:0-3409 GCA_050256015.1 Mangrovibacterium sp.
GACCGCCAGACGGCCGGGCAGGAAGAGCAACATCTCAGCCGTATGGCCGATTCTATTGAGACGGCTTTCTTCGAAGGGCAGGGAGAATGCCTGATCAAAGTGTATCAGGCTGAACAGCCCACCGAAGAAACATTCTCCAGCCGCTTCGAAGCAGATGGAATAAACTTTGACGAGCCGAGCGAACACATGTTCAGCTTCAACAGTCCGGTAGGCGCCTGCCCCACCTGTGAAGGTTACGGAAAAATAATCGGCATTGACGAGGATCTGGTAATACCCGACAAGTCACTGTCGGTATACCAGGACGCCGTCATCTGCTGGCGGGGGGAAAGTATGCGAAGGTGGAAAGAACTTTTGCTTCAACAGACCGAATCGTTGCGTTTTCCCATTCACCGGCCTTACTATAAACTTACGGAAGAACAAAAACAGTTGCTGTGGACAGGCAAAGGAACTTTCAGGGGACTAAACGATTTCTTCCGCATGCTTGAAAAGAAAAGCTACAAGATTCAGTACCGGGTTATGCTGGCACGGTACCGGGGAAAGACCACCTGTCCCGACTGCCGCGGCACACGTCTGCGTAAAGAAGCCGGCTACGTGAAGATAGCAGGGGCTTCTATCCAGGATCTGGTGCTGATACCCGTAGGCGAGCTTCGCGAGTTCTTCAGGCAACTCCGGTTTCCAGACCATGAACAGAAACTGGCCCGAAGAATCCTCCGGGAAATAACCAACAGGCTTGACTTTCTCTGTAATGTCGGACTCGACTACCTGACTCTGAACAGGTTGTCTTCCTCGCTTTCGGGAGGAGAATCACAGCGGATCAATCTTGCCACCTCCCTGGGTTCCAGCCTGGTGGGTTCGCTGTATATTCTCGATGAACCCAGCATTGGCCTCCACCCGCGGGACACACGGAGACTTATCGGGGTGCTGCACAAACTCCGTAAGATCGGGAATACCGTGCTGGTTGTCGAGCATGACGAAGAAATCATCCGCGCTGCCGATGAAATTATCGACATCGGTCCGTTTGCCGGGGTACACGGAGGAGAACTGGTATTCCAGGGCACGCATAATCAACTCATGCAGGCCGCAAACAGCCTGACTGCCGATTACCTCACTGGGAAAAAAGCCGTTCCCGTTCCGCCCAGGCGCAGGCAATGGAGCGATTCAATAGAACTGGTGGGAGCCCGGGAGAATAACCTGAAGAACCTGACGGTACGTTTCCCGCTGAACACAATCACCACGGTTACCGGCGTCAGCGGCTCGGGCAAGTCCACCCTGGTAAGCAGGATCCTCTATCCGGCTCTGGCCAAACTGTTCGGAGGCTGCGGAGAAAAAAGCGGAGCGCACGACGCCATACGGGGCGATGTCAAACGACTGAGAGCCGTGGAATTTGTTGATCAGAACCCCTTAGGCAAATCTTCCCGTTCCAATCCGGTCACCTACATGAAAGCTTACGACGAGATTCGTAAATTGTTTGCCGAACAGCCTGCTGCCAAATACCAGGGATTTAAACCGTCCCATTTCTCTTTTAATGTGGCCGGAGGCCGGTGCGAGGAATGCGAAGGAGAAGGGGAAATACACGTAGAGATGCAGTTTATGGCCAATGTAAACCTGGTCTGCGAAAGCTGTCATGGAAAACGGTTTAAAGAAGAAATCCTGGACGTTGAGTACCGCGGAAAGAACATTTTCGACATACTGGATATGACGGTCGAAGAAGCCATTTGTTTCTTCGAAAACGGGAAAAGCAGCTCCGAAAAGAAAATAGCCCGAAAGCTGCAGCCCCTTCAGTATGTCGGACTCGAATACATTAAACTCGGGCAAAGCTCATCTACCCTTTCCGGCGGAGAAAGTCAGCGGGTTAAGCTGGCCGCTTTCCTGTCCAAAGAAAAAGAGGCTCCCACCCTTTTTATTTTTGATGAACCGACCACCGGACTGCATTTCCATGACATAAGCAAGCTTATGGATTCTCTGAATGCACTGGTTTCACGCGGACACAGCATTATCATCATCGAACACAACCTGGATGTCATCAAATGTGCCGACTGGATCATTGACCTGGGTCCCGAAGGAGGGAAAAAAGGAGGGCAACTTCTTTTTGCAGGCACTCCCGAAGAACTGATCAGAAAAACGGAATCGTATACCGGACGTGCGCTTGCCGGAAAACTGCAGGAAGAAATATTGCGGACAGCAAAATAAACGACAAAAGCTTCCGGGTTAAGAGAAATTTCTTACAAATAGCGGGATCAATTGATTATTGTCTATCTTTAACCCGAAGTACGGAATCGTTATGAACAGACACTCGCCGGACCGGCATCCGCAGGGAAAAGCACCTGCCGCAGATGTTCCGCCCCTGCCGCGTCAAAAATCAAAAAACAAATAATGAACATCAATCATTCTTTTCATATTCCGGTTATGGGACTGGCCTATACGGTAGACACCCCTGTAAAAGTGGCCCATCTGGGCATTTCTTCGGTCATCTCCATCGTGGATGATTACCTGGTTGAAAAAATGCGCGAATTTTACAGCCGGAAAATGAATCTGCCCTTTAAGGGAATACCGCTCAAATCAGATGACTCCCGCGCCAGACGAATCAAAGCATACCTGGACCTTGTAGACCAGATGGTAAGCCGCAAATTCGAAGAGCTCATTGAAAATTTTCAGCAAAAAGGAAGCGAACTGGAACGTTATTTTGAACTGCTTCCCAATGCCGATACCGTACGGGAAAAATTCAGACAGATCTCCCGGAGCGAAGGACTGCAGGAAGTAAAAAAATGGCTGCGTTCCAATCTGCGGCCCGGAAGTATTGACGTGAACATTATGACCAAGCTGGACAAAGTTAATTTTCGGGGGGAAGAAGCCTTGCCTGCAGAGCATAACGACGCCCATGCCGCCCTGCGGGGTTTTGCCACCAGCACCCTTTCTTCCTCACTTGTCCTGTCTGCCGGCATGAATCCCCGTCTGTACGGTTATCTGGAACAGTTTAACGATTTTTTCCCCGGGCCGGACGGACAGCTCCGGAAAAAGATCACCCTCAAAGTGAGCGATTACCGTTCTGCCCTGATACAGGGACGTTTTCTTGCCAAAAAGGGGATCTGGGTTTCCGAATACCGGGTGGAGTCAGGACTGAACTGCGGAGGACATGCCTTTGCTTCACAAGGCCATCTGCTAGGACCGATACTGCATGAATTCAGGGAAAAACGCAACGAATTGATAAAAACTGTTTTCTCCCTGTATCAAAAGGCCCTGCAGGAAAAAGACAAAGCGGTTCCCGGACTGCCTCCGGACATAAAAGTCACTGCCCAGGGAGGAATAGGAACCAGTGAAGAACACCGCTTCCTGCTGGAAGAATACCGACTCGACAGTATAGGCTGGGGCAGCCCTTTCCTGCTGGTCCCCGAGGTATGTAAGCTCGACC
>JBFWIL010000267.1:0-3385 GCA_050256015.1 Mangrovibacterium sp.
AATACGGTCGATGTTAAACTTCCGGCTCAGGCTTTGCGGGATGGTATAGCCCAGCGAAAGGGTAGTGAGACGGAGGAAGGATCCGTCTTCCACGGCCCAGGAATGGAAAACGGCTTTTTGCATATTCGGAGACCAGATATCTGCATTTTTATTTAACTCCGTTAAACGGGCTTCGTCATTTACAATGTTTCCTTCGCTGTCCATATTGGTCCATCTTCTTCCGCCGGCCATCCGGGAAATCATGTTCCGGAATTTATGTCCTCTTGTGGTGGTATACTCGATTTTATCGGCGTTATAGATATCGTTTTTCCAGCTCCAGGCAAAGTTGGCCGAGAGGTCGAATCCGTGGGCATAGCCGGAGATGGAAAATCCGCCGGTATGTACAGGGTTGGCATCGCCAATAATCACGTTGTCTTCGTCAGATATGGTATGGTCGTTGTTTTGGTCAACCAGTTTCAGGTCGCCGGGGCGAATGGATCCGAGAACGGGACTCATATCCGCGACGCCGTCTTTGAGGATCCAGCCGGTGCTTTCATTGTATTCCTGAAAATCATCCGGAGTGTACCATCCGTCAGTTTCATATCCCCTCATGGTTCCGACGGCATAACCGGGAGCAACCACATAGTCGCCTGTTATTTCCGTGGAGAAACAGTAGGCGCTTGTGTTATAGCCTTCTTTCAGGTCGCCCAGGCTTTTCACTTTGTTTTTGTTGAAACTGATCACAAAGCTCAGATCCAGACCGTAATCCTTTTTCCTGACGGGTGAATAATTGATGGTTATTTCTGCTCCTTTGTTTTGAACCTGTCCGATGTTCTGGTACTGGGTTGCATACCCGGAACCGGAAATTGTCTGGTTCATCAGCAGGTCATGGACGGTATTCTGGTACAGTTCGATGCTCCCGTTAAGTTTGCTGTTGTAAAGGGCAAAGTCAATTCCTCCGTTCCAGGCATAGGTGGTTTCCCATTTCAGGTTTTCGTTGGCCATGGTGGTTCCGTTGGTCCACCACTGGTCCGTGAGATGCAGCCAGGAAGATGCTTTTGCAATGCTGTAGGAACGGCTTGTTTGTCCGGAAGGAATGTTGTTGTTCCCGGATACCCCGAAGCTAAGCCGGAGTTTCAGATTGTCCAGCCAGTCTGCTTTCAGAAAATCTTCTTCGGAAGCTCTCCAGGCAAGAGCGGCAGACGGGAAATAACCCCAGCGGTTTCCTTTGGAAAATTTACTTGATCCGTCAGCGCGGAGGGTGGCGCTCATCAGATATTTTCCTTTATAGTCGTAATTCACACGGCTAAAGAAAGAAAGCAGGGTGTTGTCCGGATAATAGTAGTCTTTGTAGTTGGCATATTCGGCCTGTCCGGCAAACTTAAAAGCGTAATTGTAGTCGAAGAAGTCGGGAAGACCTTCGTAGCGGATATTCTTTTCGTGCGACTCCGTTCCGATTGTTTCTTCTCCCAGTAATATGGAAAGCCTGGACGTTCCTTTAAATAAATTTTCCAGATTATAATTCAGGGTATTGGTATTCCTTGTGGTTCTGCGGGTGTAGTCGGTGACAATAGCCAGGGGCATTCCGCGGTAATCGGTCTGGGCGTAAGTGGTCGATTCGTAGGTGGTGCTGCCCTGGTAGGTCAACAGTTCGTATTCGTATTCATCCAGTCCCCACTCCGACTTAAACGTCAGGTTATCCAGTATGTTATAGGAAACAGAACCGTTCAGGTTGTAATTAAGCCGTTCACGGTGTTTGTAATTTTCCGTAAGCACGGTCAGAGGATCTTCTCCGTCATAATCCTGGAGATCATCGATGGTTGCACCGGTTTCGTTTACATTTTCGATATCGAAAGGACATTGATAAACCGAATGCTTGATTCGCCCAAAGGCGTCAGAAGGTAATTCGTTCGGGTTTCCGGTCGTGGTTGACTGCCCGTCACCCCTGACCGTGGATTTTGAGTACCGGGCACTAAAGTTGAAAGCCACCTTGTCATTCGGCGTCCAGTCTGTTTTCAGTGAAAAATTATCCCGTTTAAAACTCGAATACATCAGAATAGCTTTTTCGTCCAGGTGTCCGTACGAAAAATTCATACGCATCTTGTCTGTACCCCCGCTTATGGTCAGGTCTTGGTTGAAAACGTTTCCTGTACGTCCGAATACCTTATCCTGCCAGTCTACACCCTGGTTCGCGTATTGGGGAATATCTTCATAAGATCCGAAAATGTTGGTGTAATAGTCTTGTTGTTTTTGCAGCTGGCACAATTCGTACTGCCAGTTCAGATAATCGGTCGGGTCCAGTACATCCAGCATTTTGGCTGCTTTTTTCTGTCCGTAATAAGCGTTGTAACTTACCAGGACCTTGCCTTTCTGACCGCTTTTGGTGGTGACGAGCACAATACCGTTGGATCCGCGTGAACCGTAAATTGCGCTGGATGAAGCATCTTTCAGCACATCAATGGATTCGATGTTGCTGGGAGAGATGTCGGAAATGCTTTCGACCGGGAAGCCGTCCACAATATACAGCGGTTTGTTGTCGCTTGTGATGGAACCACCTCCTCGGACCCGGATAATCACATCGGCATCCGGACTTCCTTCCGGGGTTATGACCCTGACTCCGGCCAGCTTTCCCGTCATGGCTTCAACGGGCGAACTTACCGGTACCGCTGACAGTTCTTCTGCGTTCATTGAGGCTACCGAACCGGTAATGTCTTTTTTCTTTGCAGATCCGTATCCGATTGCAACCAACTCATCCAGCATGGTTGTTTCTTCTTCCATGTTTATGTTGATGATGCTTTGCTCATTAACGGCGATTTCCTGTGTTTTCATTCCGATAAAGGAAAACACCAGTGTCGCACCCGGATCAACATTACCCAGGGTGTAATTTCCGTTGGCATCGGCAACCGTTCCGCTGGTTGAGCCTTTAACCATAACCGTTACTCCTGGCAGCGGGAGACCTGAAGGATCGATCACCCTGCCCGATACCGTTTTCTTTTGCTGCATCGTTTTGTTGCTGGACAAAACGATTTGCCGGTCGATGAATTCATAACGGATATTGGTCTGCGACAGCAGTTCGTCCAGTACATCATCGATTTTCTTGTCAACGAGGTTAACGGAAACCTGCCGGTTTACATCAATTTTGTCGTTGTAAAAAAAGCGGTACTTACTTTGATTCTCGATTTCTTTCAATGCATCTTCTATGGAGGCATTCTGCAAGACAATGGTCAGTTTGGTCTCCTGGGAATAACTTTCTTTGGCCAAACTGCCTAATGCCGTGATGCATAACAGAAAAACAGTCAGTTTCATTTTTCTAAAAATTAGATGAAACAATGGGTAATAACCATCGATGCTTCGTTTTTTTTTCATAGTATTGAAATTGTTTAATAATTTTGGAATTAAACTGATT
>JBFWIL010000268.1:0-3383 GCA_050256015.1 Mangrovibacterium sp.
GGAAAACTTATCTTCCGGTCCGTTTTTAGGACGTCCGTAGTGCGACATGATTATCGGGGAACCGCCTTTTTCGATTACTTTCTGAATAGTTGGCAGGGCTCCGCGGATCCTGGTATCATCGGTAATTTCAAATTTTTCATTCAGCGGAACGTTGAAGTCGACCCGGATCAGGGCTTTCTTTCCGGTGAAATCATAAGTTTCAATTGTCTGCATAACGGATTATTTTTAGTTTCTTTGTTATTTACGTTCAAAGATAGGAAAAAGATCATTTTACGGGCGGAAGCTTATTGTTTGCATCGCTTTTTTAATGAAGACGTAAAGAACTATAAAACGAAGTTATGTTTTTTCGAGAGGTAATAGGGCAGGATGCGGTAAAGGATCGTTTGCGGCAGTCGGTTCGGGAAGGACGGGTAAGTCATGCCCAGTTGTTTGCCGGTCCGGAAGGTTGTGGCGCTCTTCCGCTGGCTTTGGCCTATGCACAGTATATTTCGTGTGCTGCTCCGCATGAGGGGGATTCCTGCGGCAGTTGTCCGTCTTGCCGGAAGTATGCCCGGCTTATCCATCCCGACCTGCATTTTGTTTTTCCGGTGCTGAAGACTGCGAAATTCAAGGAACCGGTCAGTGATCATTATCTGGAAGAATGGCGGAGGCAAATTCTTAAGGATCCGTATTTTAATCTGGACGACTGGTTCGGATCCATTGGAGTGGAAAATGCGCAGGGAATGATATATGCCCATGAGAGCAGTGAGATTCTGCGTAAGCTCAGTTTGAAATCCTTTGAATCGGAATACAAGATTATGATTATCTGGATGCCCGAAAAGATGAACATGGTTTGTGCCAACAAATTGCTGAAATTGATTGAGGAACCGCCGGAGAAAACCCTTTTCCTGCTGGTCACGGAAAAAGAAGAGGATATTATTTCCACCATCCGTTCGCGATGCCAGCAGATTGGCATTCCGGGCATTGATCCGGAGTCTATGCGGAAGGCACTGGAACAGCTTCCCGATATTGCAGAAAAGAATGCGGACAGACTGGTCCATCTGAGCCGGGGTAATTTCCGTAAGGCCAGGCAACTGATCGGCCGGAAAGAAGATGGCAGGGATGATCTGGAGTATTTTAAGGCATTGATGCGTCTGAGTTACAGCCGTAAATTCCTGGAATTGTTCATCTGGGCGGAAAAACTTGCCGGCATTGGACGGGAGCGGCAAAAGCGTTTTCTGGAATATGCGCTGGATCAGGTCCGTGAGAATTTTATCTGCAACCTGAAACAGTCCGGGATTGTATTCCAGAACGAGGAGGAAGCTTTGTTTTCTTCGCGCTTTGCTCCCTTTATCAATGAGCGTAATGTGATGGCCATTGCACGGGAACTGGAGAAGGGCCACAGGCACATTGCAATGAACGGGAACGCCCGGATCATTTTTACTGACATGGCCCTGCGTATTGTCAAGCTGATAAGGAAATAGCCCGGAGCAGCATAACTCAAATATAATCGTTACTTTTGTAGTCCGGCCGGCTGTATTCCCGTGATGCGGATGCGGTTGGGAGGATAAAAGATAATCTATGGACAACAACTTATCGATAGAACGCGGATGCTGCAGACCTGAAGGCGGGAATTGTTGCAAGCTGGAAGTGTACGACTGGCTTGGCGATGTAGGGCCCCTGAGCGATCCGGAAAGCATTGTGGAAGTCCGCTTTAAGAATACGCGTAAGGATTATTACCGGAATGTAAATAACCTGAAGTTAAAGTCGGGAGACCTGGTGGCTGTGGAGGCCAATCCGGGGCATGATATCGGCATCGTGAGCCTGACCGGGGAGCTGGTTAAACTGCAGATGAAAAAGCACAAGATCACCCTGGTTAACGGAGAACTGCGCAAGATTTACCGGAAAGCCAAACCCGCTGATCTGGACAAGTGGAAGGATGCCATGAGTCTGGAACATCAGACCATGATCCGTTCCCGGCGTATTGCCGCCGACCTGGGGCTGGAAATGAAAATCGGGGATGTTGAGTATCAGGGAGACAAAACCAAAGCCATCTTTTATTATATTGCCGAGGGAAGAGTGGATTTCCGGCAGCTGATCAAAGTACTGGCTGAAACTTTCCGTATCCGGATCGAGATGAAGCAGATCGGGGCCCGGCAGGAAGCCGGCCGTATCGGAGGAATCGGTCCCTGCGGCCGGGAGCTGTGTTGTGCAACCTGGATCAGCAATTTTGTTTCGGTCACCACCAATGCCGCCCGTTACCAGGAGATTTCCCTGAATCCGCAAAAGTTGGCCGGACAATGCGGAAAGCTGAAATGCTGTCTGAACTTTGAGCTGGATGCCTATATTGATGCCCAGAAGGATTTTCCTTCGGCTACTATTCCGCTGGATACGGAGCAGGGACGGTTCCGGTTTTTGAAAGCCGATATATTCGGGAAGATAATGTATTATACCGGTGAAGTTCCGAATGGCGGCGGACCGGTGCCTGTTCCGGTTGACCGGGTGAAAGAGATTATCCGGCTGAACCGGAAGGGGAAGAAGGTGAGTCAGTTGCTGGAAAACGGTCGGAACGGACTGAAAGAAAAAGCCCGTGAGTATGAGGACATTCTTTCACCTGAAGGACTGACCCGTTTTGACCAGCAAAAGAGCAGGCCCGGGAAAAAAAAGCGGCATACCAGGAAGGAGGGCGGCAGGAAGCGTTTAAATAACCGGAAAGGATGAATCGGCTGGTTGCAGGAACAGTGTTGCTCTTCGGACTTTGGGCCTGTGACGGGGGCAGGGTCTATGAGGCTTACCGGCAGCTGGATCATAAGGGATGGCATCCGGATTCGGCTGTTGTTTTTTCTGTTGGAGTGCGGGATACCCTGAGCCGGTACCGGATGTTTTTAGGTATCCGGAACAGGGGGGATTATGCCAATGCCAATCTCTGGCTTTCACTGGTTATCCGTTTCCCTGATCACAGGATGCATACCGATACTGCCGAACTGATCCTGGCCGGTCCGTCCGGTAAATGGGAAGGCAGAGGCATAGGCGATTTGTTTGATTCCCGTTTCCTGTATGAAACGGGTATGGAATTTCCGGTATCCGGAACCTATCGTTTTGAAATCAGACACAGCATGCGGACCGGCCTTCTGAAAGGAATTCACGATGTGGGACTCCGGTTGGAGAAGGAGCCCAAACCGGCACAGTGAGCCGGATTGCCCGGGAAATTGAAAAGAGAACAAATGTAACCGGAATAAACCGGATTCAGGAAATTGGTGTCGTGGGAAAAAACAAGTTAAAAAAATTTGCCGAAATGGCAGGATTCAGTAATGTTGTCCAGGCATCGTTCAATGTGCTGGGGCAGCAGGATTATCCACTCAGGGGAAAGTGGAGAAGTGATTTTTTCGGGAATGATCATCCAC
>JBFWIL010000269.1:0-3358 GCA_050256015.1 Mangrovibacterium sp.
ACTATGCCGACCTGTACAACCGCTTCGCCTCATACTGCCGGGGCAATCTGTACCGGATTGCCGGAGGTCCGAATGTGGACGACTACAACTGGATGGAGGTGCTGATGAAAAAAACCACCCGTCATCGGAATCTTGTACAAGGAATATCTCTGCATAATTATACGCTGACCCACGGCTGGAACGACAAAGGATCGGCTACCGATTTCGATGAAAATGACTGGATTTCCACCCTGAGCAATACCCTGCGCATGGAAACGCTGATTAAACAGCATTCATCCATCATGGACCGGTATGATCCGGAAAAACGGATCGGACTGATTGTGGATGAATGGGGAAACTGGTTTAATGTGGAACCGGAAACCAACCCCGGGTTCCTCTATCAGCAGAACACGCTTCGCGATGCGCTGGTGGCCGGGATCAACCTGAACCTGTTCAACAACCACGCCGACCGGGTAAAAATGGCCAATATTGCCCAGACGGTAAATGTACTGCAATCGGTTATCCTCACTAAAGAAGAGGAGATGGTGCTCACCCCTACCTACTATGTATTTAAAATGTACCGTGTGCATCAGGATGCCCGGATGATTCCGGTCAATCTGGAAACCGGAAGCTATACTTTCAACGGGAAATCGGTTCCGGCAGTCAATGCATCGGCATCCCTTAAAGAAGGAGTGGTTTCCATAACCCTATGCAACCTGAATCCGAACAAACCAGAACAGCTTGACCTCAGCGTTACCGGTATGAATCTCTCCACAGCCAGCGGACAGATCGTAACGGCAGAAAAGATGAACGACTTCAACGACTTTGGAAAAGAGGAGAAGGTAAGCCTAAAAACCTTTCCCGTAAAAAATCCGAAGAACGGGAAACTGAGTCTGGAACTTCCGGCCAAATCAGTTGTGCTGATCCGGCTGGAACAGGACTAAATAGTTACTCAGCATTAAAAAAATCAGTAGCCTGAAAAATAAGGGAAAGAGTTCCATAAACGTCCGGAACCATGCTCAACCAAATGTTCCGGACGTTTCAGCTTTTCTTCGGAAGGTTTTTCCCCCGGATATCGACCCGTCTTATTTTCCCTGAAATCGTTTTCGGAAGCTCCGTTACAAATTCCACAATACGCGGGTATTTATAAGGAGCTGTAACCTGCTTGACATAATTCTGAATTTCCCGAACCAGTTCCTCCGAACCGGGACGGTATTCCTCGGTCAGAATAATTGAAGCTTTAACCACCTGGCCCCGAATTTCATCGGGGACAGCCGTCACGGCACATTCCACCACGGCAGGATATTCCATCAGCGCGCTCTCCACCTCAAAAGGACCGATGCGGTATCCCGAACTTTTAATTACATCATCCACCCGGCCAACAAACCAGTAATAGCCGTCTTCATCTCGCCAGGCCAGATCGCCGGTATAATAATAACCGTCGTGCCAGGCGAAAGCCGTTTGCCGGGGATCCCGGTAATACTCTCTGAACAATCCGGCCGGTAATTTCTCATCCGTACGGATCACGATCTCCCCGATTTCCCCGTCTTCACACAACCTGTTTTCCGGATGCATGAGCCCTACATCGTAGACCGGATTCGGAATTCCCATAGATCCGGGTTTTGTCTCCATCCAGGGGAAAGTGGCAATAGAAACGACCGTTTCCGTCTGCCCGAACCCCTCTTTCAAGCAAATTCCGGTTAACTCAAGAAAGCGGTTGTAAACCTCTGCATTTAACGGTTCTCCTGCAACCGTGCAGTATTTTAGTGAAGAGAGATCATAGCCTGAAAAATCTTCCCGGATCAGGAAACGGTATATGGTCGGCGGGGCACAAAACGAGGTAACCCGGTATTGGCTGATCATGCGAAGCATGTCGGCCGGGGTGAATTTCTCATGATCATAGACAAAAACAGAACAGCCGGCCAACCACTGCCCATACAGTTTTCCCCATACGGCTTTTCCCCAGCCGGTATCGGCCACTGTGAGGTGCAAACCGTTTTCCTGTACATTCTGCCAGTAGGATGCCGTAACAATGTGCCCAATGGGATAGGTAAAATCATGAGCCACCATCTTCGGGTTACCGGTAGTGCCGGAAGTAAAATAGAGCAGTGAGATGTCCGTGTTTTGTGAAGCCTGTTCCGGTTTCACGAAACACGGAGCCTGGGCGATGCCGGAAGCAAAATCCTGCCAGCCCTCCGGGATACAGGGTCCTACGGAAATCCTTTGTTCAACGGTAGGCGATTTATCCATAGCCCGGTCTACCTGTTCGGTCACCTGTTTATCGCCAACGGCCACGATGGCCTTAACGCCTGCCGCATTGTTCCTAAAAATGATATCTTTTTCCTTAAGCAGGTGGGTGGCCGGAATGCAAACGGCACCGATTTTATGAAGCGCCATGATGGAAAACCAGAACTCATAACGACGCTTCAGGATAAGCATGACTTTATCGCCCCTTCCTATTCCCAGTGACCTGAGATAAGAAGCCGTCTGGTCGCTGTACCGTTTCAGATCGGCAAAAGAGAAACGGTGGTATGCTCCCTTATCGTTGGTCCAGACCAAGGCACACTTTTCCGGCTCCAGCCGGGCATATTCATCAACAACATCATAAGCAAAATTGAAATTTTCGGGAATACGGAATTCCAGATGTTTTGTAAAATCAGACAGGTTCTCAAACCTGCTCTGTTTCAGATACCGTTCACTCAATCGCATAATATGTACTAAAAAATCATGGCTAAAAATTCTGCATCCTGTCCGTCCAGCGCTTTCATGCCGTGGGGTAATCCTGAATCGAACCAAAGGGAATCACCGGTCTCAAGAATGAATTTCCTGTCTTTTAAGCAGATCAGCAAACGTCCCCGGATAACCAGATTGAATTCCTGACCTTCATGCCGGTACAGGGGGGTAATTTTCTGTTCCGGATCCGGACTTACGGTAACCAGAAACGGCTGTGCCTTCTTACGGATAAAACTTTCATTGAGAGCCTGATAGCGGTATTCCTTACGCCGCTCCACAACCACACCTGTTCCTCTTCGCGTCAGGGAAAACCCGGTCATCCGGGGCATATCGCCTGTCAGCAAGGCAGAAAGCTCCAGATCAAAAGCCCTTGAAAAACGGTATAAAAAACTGACAGGAATATCGGTTCTGCCGCTTTCGTATTCCACATACAATTCCTGACTGATCCCGCACAAGGCTGCACAGCGTTCTTCCGTAAGGCTCAGGGCATCGCGAAAACCCTTCAGCCGTTCGGCAATCTCCCGAATTTTGGTATCCATGATCGTTTAGGTCTTTTTATTCAAACGTGTAGTTCTTCTCCCTCGGAAGCATAAAAATACGAATATTATGGAGAATCATTGATTATAACAACAAAAAATACCAATGA
>JBFWIL010000270.1:0-3311 GCA_050256015.1 Mangrovibacterium sp.
CCTGGCAGGATACTGTGGACTGGGAATTTGTCTCCATGGATTCCCGGCTCATCCGGAAAGGATATACCCCCCCAATCCGGCAGTTTTCCATGGAAACCGCATCCGGAGAAGACGTACACGACTTCTTCCTTCAGGATTCCGGCTTCAGTTTTATACTAGTTGTCCGTGCCCTGCAAAAAACTCCCGATTCGGTCTGGCCAGCAGTACGGACAATTGATCTATGGGCCGGGAAACACGGCATAAATTTCATCGGGCTGAGTGCTGCTTCACCGGATCAAACGGAGATCTTCCGTACAGAACACAAGCTGCCTTTCGACTTTCTCTATGGAGACGCAATCAGCCTGAAAACCATGATCCGGTCAAACCCCGGACTTATCCTGCTGCATAACGGAACCATAATCCGCAAATGGCATTACCATGATTTTCCTTCCGTGGAATTGCTCCGGCAGTTAACATCCTTCCCCTGATACGATTTCTCCTGCCAAAAAAGCGGGGGACTGCATCCCAAAAAGGATTCACTCCCCGCATGAATAAAGATTATGGTGTTGCCGGCTATACTATCTTTTCTGTTCCAACTGGAGGGTAATCGTGGGCCGGTCGCACACCTCTGCCGGTCCCCAGTACTGAATGGGTCCGGGATACTGATAACTGGTCTCCAAAGCCCATCGTTCACGGCTTTCGGTCAGATAAAGGAAAGGCGCCCCCTCCAGATCGACCAGGGCTTTCTGGATCACCGGTTTCATGTGTCCGTGCCGTTTTTCCATATTCATCATCATAGTAATGGGCACGCCGCCTGCAATCCACTGTTCTGCCGGCTTAACCGTGTTGCGGACACTGGCCATGTAACCCGTTTTTCCCGCACCGATAAGCACGGATGCCGTATATCCCAGCGAATAACAATAGTCGGCATCAAAATTAGACGGAGCAGCACAACGGCCCTCGTAGCCGAAAAAATGATACTGCGTGCCAAATTTCCCTTTATATTCACCCCGTTCTTTCATGGCAGACAACTTTTTCTTCAGCATCTCCCCAAGTAGCTTTTCCGTCTCGATCAGCGACACCTGCACGTTTCCGTGAGGATCACGGTCCAAGGTAAGCTGGGCTGCAATCCCCGAAGGCAAAGACCGATAAACCCGGGACGATTCCACGGACAGTATTCCGGCCACAAATTTATGCCGTGATGCTTCATCGGACAGTGACTTAAACTTTTTTCCCGTTTCCGATCCTTCCGCCAGCAAATCATTCAACTCGACGATCAGCGCCTTCATTTCCGGAACAAACTCAATCAGTCCTTCCGGGATCAGGGCTACGCCGAAATTTTCACCGTTCTCAGCCCGTTTGGCAATAATGCCTGCCATCGATTCAACAATTTCTTCCAAAGTTTGTTTTTTAGCGGCAACCTCCTCCGAAATCAGGGTAATGTTCGGATGGGTCTGCAGGCCGGCTTCCAGCCCGATATGGGAAGCAGAACGCCCCATCAGTTTAATAAAATGCCAGTATTTCTTCGCCGAATTGGCATCACGCTGAATGTTTCCGATCAGCTCAGCATAAACCTTAACCGCAGTATCGAACCCGAAAGAGGTTTCAATCATCTCGTTTTTCAGATCTCCGTCAATGGTTTTGGGACATCCGAGAACCTGCACCCCGGTCTTCTGCGCTGCGTAATACTCGGCCAGCACGCAAGCATTCGTATTGCTGTCGTCTCCGCCGATAATGACAAGCGCCTTAATATTAAGCTCCTTCAGGACGGCCAGTCCTTTATCAAACTGAGCAGTATCTTCCAGTTTGGTCCGGCCCGAGCCGATAATGTCAAAACCGCCAGTATTACGAAATCCATCCAGATAATCGGCTGTGATTTCACGGTACTCATGATGCACAAATCCTCCCGGTCCGCCCAGAAAACCATAGAGCCTGTTTGCCGGATTCAGCTTTTTAATCCCGTCAAACAAACCCGAAATCACATTATGACCACCGGGAGCCTGACCGCCTGAAAGGATTACCCCTACGTTAAACGAAGACGGTGCCGTTGCCTGTCCTCCTTCTTCCAGGGTAATCAGGGGCATGCCGTAAGTGTTCGGAAACAATTCCCGGATCTGATCCTGATCCGCCACCGATTCGGTAGCTGCACCTTCAACTATATTTACCGCCCCGGTTAAGGATTTGGGCAGTTTCGGCCGGTACTGTGCCCGTGCTTTTTGTAATGCGCTAATGGTCATATTGATTTTATTAAGTTTACAACGATTGCTCTTTCCATGCAAATTTAATCGAATCGAATCATTTTGACGTGCTTATCATAGCATTCCGCCTAAATTTAAAGTAAATTTAAAAACGACCGATGTACCACACACCCGGCATTCAGCGCACCGGTCAATGCTTTTCCATTCCGGCGTAACCTCCTGCTATTTTTCAGCAGCTGGCTAGAAGATAATTTATTAATTTTGCCTCTGTTATTTTTGTGCGGCATTCGCATGAAATGCAAATTTTTCCATTAAAATCCGCCCGCTGATGACAACAGAGACCAGAGCTGTAAGGGAAATTGTGCTGAAAGGTGCGCGAGTTCACAATCTGAAAAACATGGATCTCCGGATTCCCAGGAATAAATTTATCGTGGTAACCGGACTTTCCGGTTCCGGGAAATCGTCTCTGGCTTTTGACACGCTGTTTGCCGAAGGCCAGAGGCGCTATGTGGAAAGCCTGTCTTCATATGCCCGCCAGTTTCTGGGGAGAATAAGTAAACCGGAGGTTGATTACATCAGGGGTATTCCTCCTGCCATCGCCATTGAGCAAAAGGTAAACACCCGAAACCCGCGGTCGACCGTGGGAACATCCACGGAAATATACGATTATCTGAAACTTCTTTTTTCCCGGCTTGGCAAAACCATTTCCCCGGTTTCCGGGAAAGAAGTAAAACGGCATCAGGTAAGCGATGTGGTCAATTTCATCTGTTCCTTCCCGGAAGAAACACGGATCCTGATCTGTTCCCCTCTTCACCGGAGAAACGGACGTCCGGTCATTGAAGAAGCAGAACTGCTTCTTCAGCAAGGTTTTTCACGGGTTGAGTCGGATAACCGCATCGAACGGATCGCCGATCTCTTAAAAAACAGGCAGGAAGAGATGGCAACCAGAGGCTGGAACCTGGTCATCGACCGCCTTACGGCCGGGCAGGAAGAGCAAAATCTCAGCCGTATGGCCGATTCTATTGAGACGGCTTTCTTCGAAGGGCAGGGAGAATGCCTGATCAAAGTGTATCAGGATGAACAGCCCACCGAAGAAACATTCTCCAGCCGCTTCGAAGCAGATGGAATAAGCTT